>JAGVPS010000087.1 GCA_020052135.1 Minisyncoccota bacterium | reverse complement strand
TAATCGTTTAACTGATGGTACTGGATGGGTATCGGTGAACTTCGGATCAATTTCAGGAGGATCTCCCTTGTCTGTGTTGCCGACCGATCCAAGCCCGGTGGCCGCCGCTTTGGATACAACCGGTCGCTTCTACGCTTATCAATGCTCTGGTACAACTTATGAGATTAATGCCAGTATGGAGAGTGTGAAGTTTGCGAGTCCCGCAGCTACAAGCGTTGAGAGTGCCGATGGCGGAACCTCAGCGTGCAGCGCCGGTACTTGCAATCAAGCAAAGGCGAATAACGTCTATGAGATCGGAACTGCTCCTGGTCTTGCTCTCTAGAATCATCTCTAGATTTTCAGCAAAAACAGTCCGACTTTCCCGGGCTGTTTTTGCTTTATACTGAAGTGTGTGGATAATTTTTTTGCAAAGCGAGTTCTAAAAAGCTATCATGTATACATGAAAAAAGGATTTACGTTGATTGAACTTCTTATCGTTATCGGTATTCTTGCAATTTTGGCAACGACAGTAGTTCTCATATTGAATCCGAATGAGCTTTTGAAACAGGCAAGAGACGCTCAGCGCATTTCTGATTTTAAAAGCATAAAAAGTGCTATTAGTTTATATCTTGTACGTACAACAACGCCGACGCTCAACCCGGGCAACTGCGAGCTTGGTTTTTCGGGCACGTCTCATACCTGGCGGGCTTCTCAATGGACTAATAATCCCATATCAATCCCCACAGGTGGACAACCCTTTACTAATCCCAGTCCTGTGCTGGCCTCAGCCTCTATTTCTTCTACGGTTATAAGAAATGTTGATGGGCAAGGATGGGTTTCTGTGCCTCTAAATACAATAGGGAATCCTCCTTTATCTAATTTGCCAATAGATCCTAATCCCTATGTACAAGGAATAGCTTATTTATCAACCATCGGTCGGTTCTATGCGTTCCAGTGTAAAGGAACACAATATGAGCTCAATGCAAGTATGGAGAGCATAAAGTATGCTTTTGGAGGAGATAAAGATGTAGAAAGCACCGATGGAGGAACAAGTGCAAGACAAGGAGTTACCATAAATCAAGCAATGGCAGACAATATCTATGAAGTAGGTAACGCTCCAGGCTTTGCTCTCTAAATTTTCTACTCCATTATTTTTTTTGGTAACAGTTGTCTTCTGAAGAAGAGCAAACTGTTTATGTTATTATAGATATATGGATTTTTTGTCATACGGCATTGTAGCGATTTTGGCAGTAACGTTATTTTTGCAAATCTTTCGACGCGCTTTTTTAAAACGTGCCATACGACTTATCTGTTTAGGTGTATTTGTCGCCGTAGTAGGGTATTGGACCTATATTTCGGTGTTGCAATACCAGGCATTTGGAAGCGGACCATTAGGATATACACTGCACACCACTGAGGGTATCCGTTGGTTTTTCGGATATGTGCGGCTCCATTATTGGAATACGCACCTTATTTCCCTTATTGCGAGCGTTCTTCTCATTCTCATAGGCGAGTATTTTCACAAGAAAAAAGGAAAAGTATTCTTCGAAGACGAGGAGCTCTACGTCGCCGCGCTCGGAATCTTTCTTGTGGGGTACCCTGCGCTTTTCGCATATATTTTGCTTATGCTTCTTTTACCCGCAATTGCTTCTGCTATGTTTCTCAAAAAAGGCGAGCGGATGCCCCTCTACTATTTTTGGATGCCCTTAGCGATAATACTCATCCTTCTTGTTCAGTTTTGGGGCGCTAACCAGGCGTGGTGGAACAGCTTTAGGTTCTAGTAAATGTAAAATGTAAATATCAAAATGCAAAATGACAGTGCAAAATTTAAAAATGATTTTAAAAAACGCCTGTACGCCTGGGTTCTCCGACTCATTAAATTTATTGATAAACTCCCGCGAGATTCGGTTTGTTCCGTGATGGGAAAACAGCTTTTGAGAAGCGGCACAAGCGTTTTAGCAAATTATATAGAAGCTAACTCGGCAAGCTCTAAGAAGGATTTTATCAACTTTTTTACACATTCATTGAAATCAGCGAATGAATCAAAAGTTTGGCTTTCATTACTCCGTGATACTCAAAAAGGCGAGCATAATGAGCTACAATGGTTATTAGACGAATTACATGAGGTTGCCAATATTATTGCCTCGAGCATCATTACGCTTAAAGGGAAGCGATAATTTTATTATTTTAAATTGTCATTTTTCACTTTGATATTTACATTTTAAACTTATTTATATGCTGAAGATTCCCGATGACAAGTTAAAGGAGATTCTCATCGCTGACGGCATTCTTGAGAGCAATCGCTTTGACGTGGCGATACAAGAGGGAAAGCGCATGGGGCGGGGCGCCGCAGAAATTCTTCTGGAGGACAACATCATCACCGAGGAATATTACCAGGCAGCGCTTTCTAAGTTTTATGGCATTGAGCGCGCGAACCTCGGAGATCGGCAGATTGACGAAAGTGCTCTCCGGCTCCTTAGCGAAGAAACTGCTCGCGAGAAAGGAGCTATTGTCTTTGGAAAAGAGTCGGACGGGACCCTCCTCGTAGCGCTCGAGGACCCGAGCGACCTCGTGACCATTTCATTTTTAGAGAGTCGTCTTAAAACAAAGATCAAAACCTTCCTTGCTTCAAAGGATGATTTTAACCGCGGGCTTGCCTTCTACGGGAAGCGCGTTTCTGAAGATTTTGCAAAAACCATTCAGGAAAATATCGAGGCATCGCTCCAATCGAAAATTAGCGAGAAGGAAGCAACAGAAGCCGCGAAAGATTTGCCTATTGTGGCGCTCACCGACAACTTGCTTTCGTATGCCCTATCCCTGCGGAGCTCTGATATCCATCTCGAAGTTTTAGAGGACGAGGTGCTCGTGCGGTTTCGCATTGACGGCATTCTGCATGAGATCATGAGGATTAAAAAAGAAGTGCACGCGGCGCTCTCCGCGCGTTTTAAACTTCTTTCGGGCCTAAAGCTTGATGAGCACTTCAAACCGCAGGACGGACGGTTCCGGTATCGAACGGCGAGCGAGACGATTGATGTGCGTGTGTCTATTTTGCCCACGTTCTACGGAGAAAAAGTGGAAATGCGTCTCTTGGCATCCGTGGATCGGCCGCTGTCATTTGAAGAAATGGGCGTGTTTCCCGATGTGGTGAAAACGCTCCGGGAAAATATCGCGAAGACCTATGGCATGGTGCTTATCACGGGTCCGACCGGTTCAGGAAAAACGACCACGCTCTACGCAGTCATGAACGTGATTAATAAGACCGAGGTAAATATCGTGACCATCGAAGACCCGATTGAGTACTCGATGAAGTACGTAAACCAGACACAGGTGAATGAAATGGCCGGGATCACGTTTGGAGCGGGACTCCGCTCTATTCTCCGGCAGGACCCGAACGTGATTATGGTGGGAGAAATTCGCGACGAAGAAACCGCGGAGATTTCAGTGCAGGCGGCGCTCACGGGCCACCTCGTGCTCTCATCGCTCCACACAAACGACGCGCCGACCGCAGTGCCTCGGTTGTTTGATCTAAAAGTTGAGCCATTCTTGGTTGCGGCGGTATTGAATGCAATTATGGCACAGCGCTTGGTGCGGAAAATATGCATGACGTGCATCGCGTCATATAAAGTAGCGCCGGAAATGAAGGCATCTATAGAACATCAGCTCGGTATGCTGAAGCTGAACCGAGAACTTAAAATCCCCAGCACGTTATTCAAAGGAAAAGGATGTCCGGCATGCAACCACACTGGCTACCGAAGCCGTATGGGAATCCATGAAATACTAAATATAACCGAAGAAATCAGGCAATATATTGTGACGCCCACCTTCACACTCGATGGGCTTCGCGAGCTTGCCAGGAAACATGGATACATCACCATGTTTGAGGATGGATTGCGCAAAGTGGAGCGGGGAATGACGACATTGGAGGAGGTACTGAGGGTTATTCGAGAATAATTGAAAATGCAAATATCAAAATGGAAAATGACAAGGTAAAATGTTAGAATGATAAGCAAATACAATAATTTTTCACTTTGATTTTTAAATTTTGCATTTGAAACATGAAATTTCACTACGTTGCGTTTCAGGCAGACGGAAAACTTGTTGAGGGCAATATGGATGCCGATACCACGAGCGCAGTACTTTCTGCGCTTGCGGCGCGTAATCTAAAACCCATGAGCGTCAAGCCAGCCGATGGTAAAGCGGGCGGTGTTCGGAAAAGAATATTCGGGTCAAAGATAACGGTCAGCGATAAAATCTTTATTACTAAATATCTTTCGCTGATGCTGAAGGTCGGCACCGACCTTTTTAAGGCAATTGATATTTTAGTGACTGATTTTGATAAGCCTGCGGTGAAGGAGTTTATGGTGGAGATTCGGGAGAGCTTGGAGCGCGGAGAGCCCTTCTACTCGACATTCGCGCGGTATCCCAAGTCATTCTCTCCCGTGTTTGTAAATCTCATAAAAGCGGGCGAATCCTCGGGCAATTTGGAGCATGTGCTTGAGGATCTGAACGAATCACTGCAAAAAGAAAAGGAATTAAAGGGTAAAGTTAAGGCGGCGCTTATATACCCGATATTGCTTGTCGGCGTGGCAAGCGTGATTGTGCTCTTTCTAGTCACTTTCGCGCTACCTAAAATAGCCGATATCTTTTCCGGCGGGGGGTTTGAACCGCCTCTTTTCTCACGGATTGTTTTTGCGGTAGGGCTTTTCTTAAATGAATATATCGCCATCATTTTGAGTGTGGGAGCGGTGTTCTTGGCAGGCATGAGCTTTTTCTTTTTTAAAACTCAAGGAGGCCGCCGCATTGGTTCCCGCGCCTTGAATGCAATTCCCGTCATTGGCACGATTCGCCATCGCATTGCGTTACAGCGTTTTTCCTCAACGTTGTCGTCGCTTTTGAAATCAGGAATTCCCATTGTGTCAGCTATCGAAATTACCGCTGATGCGGTTGCCGAGGAGGGAGTATCAAGCGCGCTCCGCCGAATCTCAGGCGAAGGAATCTCAAAGGGGCTCACCTTGGGCGAGTCATTTAAAAAGGAGCCGGTGTTTCCCTCGGTTGTTTCAAATCTTATGGCGGTTTCCGAAAAGGCGGGACATTTGGACGATATTTTAAAGACACTCGGTACTTTTTATGAAGCTGAAATTGACTCGGCAATTAAAACGCTTATCGCATTTATCGAACCAGTACTGCTCTTGGGTATCGGTCTCACTGTGGGAGTTATTGCGCTCTCTATTATTGTTCCCATCTATCAGCTTGTAGGACAATTCTAGAAGTAATCGCGCCTGCCCGTCCGAATCCGCCAGTTAGCGGAGAAGGCGGGAATAATTAGAATGATAAAAAACATTAAAAATCGTTCCGGATTTACCCTTATCGAATTATTCATAGGGTTCGCGCTTATCCTTATAGTTGCCGGGTTTGCGGTGTTTCCACTGCTTGGTTACAAAAATACCGAGGAATTTAACACGCAAGAAAAAATCCTTGTCGCGATGATTCGAGACGCGCAGGGAAAATCTATATATCGTGTAGAAAACTATCGCTGGGGCATTCGATTTACCAATAACAAGTTAGACGCG
>JAGVPS010000098.1 GCA_020052135.1 Minisyncoccota bacterium | reverse complement strand
GCGCCGAAAAGCATTGCATTCCCCCCACAAAATCAGTGGACGGCGCTTTGCGCCGCCAACGAAAAAGTTGGTCAATTTTCTGAAAGTCAGATTCTGGTGGGCAGGGAGGGATTCGAACCCCCGAAGGCATAAAGCCAGCGCGTCTACAGCGCGCCCCTTTTGACCGCTTAGAGTACCTGCCCTTTTTCTGTTGTGAATTTTCTGAAACGCATCTGATGTTTCTCGTTGCTCGGATGTATCTCTTTGAAAAACTTTTTCACTTCAGTTTTCCTGGTCACATATACCTTAAATCCGCTTACTTTTGATGGAGAATAACCAAGACATAGTAACATATCGCGCGTAGATTTCAATAACGGGATAGATCTGTTATTAAAAGCTATTTGCCTCCCCCATCGTAGCTTATATATAGACCCATCCGTGTCAAAAAATCCACGGAGAAACCCCTTCATGAATGCATCTGTGTCAAAAATCCACCCGGGTACATCTACCTGTGCTGAAACTTTGTTATACACTAATCCCTCTCTACGCAACCATTCAGAGATTGCAACCGATCCCAAATAAACATCTTTATATCCATTACCTCTTATTCCAATTTTGGGACGTGCTTTGAAAATACCCGCGATTAATTCTACTACATACCTGGCATAGGATAGTTCTTTTGTTCCTAGATTAACCGCCACTTGAAAATGAGAAAGTTTTCCGTCCCCAAGCATCACGCCAAAAAATTCTGCGAGATTTGAGGTATGCACAGTAGGTAAAACAATATCTTGCCGGCGCTTAAATTTGGGGTTCGAAGGTATTCCAAAACGCTGAAGTCTCTCAAAAGCTGTTGAGTTGGCAATCCCTAGAATTTTTCCAACTTGAGCAATAGTTTTGCCTTCCTTAACATAAAGTTTTTTAATCTCATTGAGTTTCTGGTTTTGTTCCTCTCGAGTCCATGGTCGTGGCATTCTTTAACTATAACACGCAATTGACCACTTCGCTACCTGCCCCCACACCAATTGAGCATAATCGTTTATGCCCATAACTCAAAATCTCAAAAGAGATTAACAAAAAGAATAAACCGATGCAATCAGAGAGAAGCAGTGTTCCCACCCAATACTCAATTGGTGTGGGGGCATGCCTTACTTTTCCTTTTCAGAGTCACTCGTAATTTTTTCAAACAAATTTGCGCTCTCGGTTTTCTTTTCCTGATGTTCCACGTGCGCCTTCAGGCGACCCATGCGCTCATCAACCACATTTCCGGATTTCATAATCCATACCTTGAGTGTCCGGAGCATCTTTTCAAACAGGGCATTTAATCGGTCATCAATTTGGTGCAAGGGTAGCCGGGCAAGTAGGCGATCAAATCTCCCGACACCATGCATAACTTCTCCCGATTCATTCACCCGTGGCACCGCGCGCGCAAGCACATAGACCACGATACCAAGACTCACAAAAAAAATAGTTTGGAGAAGAAAGTCGTACACGATAGATTTTTTTATAAATTTTAGAGCGTAGCGATGAAAATTTACCAAAAAATCATCGCCCCGCAGAATGCGTGGGTAGATAGCTCCCCCGCATTACCTCTCCATACTAACCCGCGCCTACGGCGGGGTTCAAGTCGCCTATAGTTCATAACGTACAAAGCGCTCAACGCGAATGTTCTCCCCCACCTGAGCGATAACACCCTTGACCACTTGATCTACGGTCTGGCTGGCGTCTTTAATATACGGCTGTTTAAGGAGTTCGGCTGCATCTCCCGGATTCATTGCGGAGATCTGAAGCGTGAGATCATGCGCGAGATTACGGAACGGTTCCGAATTTGCCACAAAGTCAGTTTCTGCTCGAAGATCTACGAGTACGCCCACGCGCCCGTTGTGCACATAGGCTTCCAAGAGGCCTGCGCCCGTTGCGCGATGAGCCCGCTTTTCAGCTTTTAAAAGACCGCGTTCACGAATAAGGCTCACCGCTTTCGCGTAATTACTACCCGCGTCTTGAAATGCTTTTTTGCACTCCATAACACCGGCCCCTGTTTCCTCCCGCAAACGTTGAATATCGTTCACCATAATACAATGTAATTGGTAACTAGTAATAAGTAACTCAAACGTAGAATACAATTTCAAATTACTAATTACAAATTTCTATTTACTGGTTCCTATTTCTTGTTTAACCGGAGTACCTACCTGTTTCTTCCCTGCCTCGATTGCCTGACCTAGCCGCTCCAATATCCACGTGATACTCGTCCGCGATCGGTCGTTTGCCGGAATCGGATGCTGAATTAAATCCGGATCAGTGTCGTTTGAGATAACCGCAACCACTGGTATACCCAAGCGATTTGCTTCTCGCACCGCTGTTTCGTGGCTTGTCGCGCCCATGATAACGAGTGTCTTCGGAAGCTCGGTCATCTTTTCAAGCCCGCCGAAGATAATGGACATGCGCGCAAGCTCCTTATCGAACTTGAGACGCTCTTTTTTGGTGTATTTTTCCAATCGCCCGGCCTCACGGTCAGCGCGAAGTTTTAAAAAATACTGCAGACGCGTTGAAAGCGTTTTGAAATTGGTCAGTGTCCCGCCGAGCCAACGTTCGTTTACAAACGGCATGCCTGTTTTTTCACCTAATGCTTTTACTAAAACTTTTGCCGCAGGAGTCGTACCCACAAGCAAGACCAGTCCCCGCTCACGGACAATTCCCTGCAAAAATTCTATTGCTTGTTCAAGTAGACCCCAGGTCTGAGCAATGTCCAATATCTCTATTCCATTGCGCGTCGTAAAAACATACTTACGCATGCGCGGATGGGTTTTTGTTTTCTTGCGGCCATACAGAACTCCCGCCTTCGTCATTTCCTCCAAGAGTTCAGGGGCAACCAAAATACCGCTGTCGAGAGCGGAATTACCTCCTTGTTCGTTTAATTCAATATCTTCAACCATAGTAAAACAGATTCGGATTATAGCCGAAGACCGTGCACCGCGTCAACCCCGTTAGAGAAAAGCCACCGCCGCCTGGTGGTGGCTAAAGCCACGGCTTCGCCGGGGCGTTCTCTAACGGGGTCAACTCCCCTAGGCTTGCCCCCGGCGGCGTATTTCCCGGGGAATAGCACCTAGTATGCCCCTCTTAAACGCAGCAAAGGAAAACATTTTTGCACGGCGAGCGATATACGCCCGATTAAATTTGATCGCTCGCGCCGCTTGGATCGCCTTAATGAGGCTGGACACATTTTGTTCATCAAAGAACACTCCTGTTTTTCCCTCTTCTACAATCTCAAGCGCGCCACCTTTTCGGAGAGCAATAACGGGAGTTCCGCAACTCCCCGCCTCAGCGGCAACCAAACCAAAGTCTTCAACCTGCGGAAAAATAAAGCCCCGGGCACCCGCATAGAGCTCGCGCAATTTTTCATCGGTAACAAAATCTAAAAACTCGATATTGGGCTTATCTCCCGTCATGCGGCGCAAACGCGCTCCATCCTTTCCAGAACCTACTACCTTGAGGGACAACCCAAGACTGCGAAAAGCGTGGAGCGCTAAATCAAATTTTTTGTAATGGAGGAGGCGCCCTGCGGCAAGATAATACACTTCATCAGACGCGCTATTTTTTTTCTTTGAGTCGAAGTAAAAGAGGTTGCTGTCAACCGGCGGGTACACCACATCAGCGTCCCGTCCATAATACGTTTTGATTTTGTCTTTAATAAAGTGAGATATCGCAAGCATGGAGTGCGGTCGCTGTGCCGCCGCGAAATCCCAGCGGCGTAAATACGCGGCCGCAGGCGACACAAACCAGCTCGAAAGTCGGCCGCGTATAGAGCGCCGAGAGTTTAGCGCGTCGGGAATATACTCGCTCTCCCACGCATAGCGAAGCGGCGTATAGCAGTAGGACAAGTGGTATGTTCCCGGAGGGGCGGCTATTCCTTTTGCATACCCGGCAGTAGCAGAGATAAGCAGATCATACCGATCCTTCAACCGCATGGTTGAGACTGCGAGGGGCATGAGGGGAATAAAGGGGTGATGATGTTTCGCGATAAAAGGGACATCTAAAAAACTAGTGCCTCGAATAGATGAGGCGAATCTTGATCGCACTTTTCCCCGATCGGAAAGCAACGTGTACACATGCGCATCGGGAAAAATCTTTAAAAAAGATTCGAGCACGCGCTCAGCTCCGCCATATTGATTTAAATAGTCATGCGCGATAGCAACTTTCATGAGTAGTCGCTCATACTGCAAATAATTCTTCTTTAGAAATTAGAAATTTTGGTGTTAGAAATTAGATACCTGTTAGTATATACTATTCGTATAGGCTCTCATACCATGAATCTCGCCACTCCCCAGACAAAAATGCGCGCTACCGAAGAAACAAGGACTGTCTCGTTTCTAGAATCTGGATATGCCGCTCTCGCGCATAGAGCGCGAGCTGAATCGCGCGTTAAACGTATGTTTGATCTTATCGGCGCGTCCCTCGGTCTTATAGCCATTCTGCCATTTGCGCCCTTCATCGCGCTTGCTATCCGTCTCGAAACTAAAGGACCTGTCATCGTATCACTCCCTCGCATGAGCCAGGGCCGATGCATACGAGTATATAAATTCCGATCAATGGTGATGGGGGCTGATCGCCTGAAGCACGCGCTTTTCCATTTGAACGAACGGAGCGATGGCCCATTTTTTAAAATCAAGGCAGATCCGCGCCTTACGCGCGTGGGCCGGCTGATACGGAAGTTCCGCATTGACGAATTTCCACAACTCATGAATGTTTTAAAAGGCGAGCTTTCTCTCGTTGGCCCTCGTCCCCACGAACCAGCCGAGGTTGCGCAGTACCCGAATGAATATAAGCATCTTATCTTTGCTAAAGCCGGAGTCACTGGCCTTTCACAGGTAAACGGAGCTTCTTCACTCCCCTTCTCAGCCGAACTTGCGCTCGACAGCCAGTATCTCATAGAACAATCTGTGGGATTGGATTTAAAAATCCTCATGAAGACTGCGGCAATTCTTTTCTTTGATCCCACGGCAGTCTAACAAAAATGTAAAATGTAAATTTTATCCGTTCGACCTTGCTCAGGATGACCCTGAACGAAGTTGAATGGGTCAAAATGAAAAATGACAATGCAAAATCTAAAATGTTCTGGAGTAAAACGGAAGAACTACCAGTATTTTACACTTTGATTTTTAAATTTTAAATTTCCTCCGTGCTATACTAATCCTATGAACAAAAAAGGTTTCTCGTTAATCGAAATTATCATCTATCTTGGAATCATTTCCATCATCGCGATAACTTTTTTTAGAATCTTGGGAGTGTCCACGCGTATACAGGTTTCGCAGGTTGCCGCAAATGAGGTGGCAAACCAAACAAACTTCGTCATGCAGACGATTCAGCGACTGGTGCGCGAATCAAGCGCGGTGATGGTAAGTAGCGCAAATCCATGCACGAGCACATCCGACAACGTCAATGATGATGGCGCGCTTCTTGGTACGGATCAAACGTGCTTAAAACTTCGCATGAAGGACTCAAAAGACAATCCAGATACGGTGGGTGCTCGCGATCCCATTTTCATCTGGAAAGATTCGGCGAGCGGTGTCATAAAAATGCAAGAGGGGTTAGACACAGAAGTGAAAGTGAGTGATCTCACCACCGGAAAAGTGCTAGATGTAGATAACGCTCTCGTATTTCGCAAATACACAAACTACCCCGGGCACGACACGATCGAGATATCTTTGACGCTCAACTACAATTCAGAAAATCAGCAGGCACAGGTACAACGAGTTGCCAAAACAGCTATAAGCCGCGTTTCTGCCGCTACGTTTGATTCTTCGCTCCTTCCCAGTGGTACGTTCGGTTCTGATATCGGAAACTTGACCCAAAGATGGGCAAATGCGTTTATTGGAAATTTGGATGTTTCGGGAACCATTACCCAAACTGGCAATTTTGATAATCAAAATAACCGGGGATTAATGGTTGTTGGCGTTAGACCAACTCCAGAAACAAACTGTACTGCCGTCTGCACAAATCAATCACTCACTTGTTTCAAGGGATATAATTTCACGCCCATAACGCCTTTGCCTCCTCAAATCGGTATGGTTGCTACGACCTGTTCAACAAATTTGACGGATGGAGGGCTCTGTTTCTGCTATTAGATAACCATTTTTTAAGAACCGAGAAATTCTTTAAGCTTATCTAGCGCCATTCTTCGATGGCTGATTTTATTTTTTTCCTCTGTTCCCATTTCCGCGAATGTTTTTGTGTGTCCATGAGGCATAAAAATAGGGTCCCACCCAAAACCTGAATCACCTCGCGGCGATACGATATTGCCCTCAATCGCACCTTCAAAAAAACGGATGTCTGTTTTTGACTTCGCGTAGCCGATTATTGTCGTAGCTGTCGCCTTTGTATTTCCTAATGTTCGAGAGAGGTTGGCCAGCCCCTCCCGCCCCATGGCTTTGAGAAACCACTTAATGAGCGGCCCCGGCAAACCATTTAAACACTCAAAGACAAGCGATGTGTCCTCAACTATAAACTCACCCGTGGCATGCTGAAGCGCCACTTCAAGTTTCGCGTGAATAATCTTCTCCGTATCAATTTCCTGGATTTCCGGCAAATCAATAGCTAATTGTTCTACAGTAGGAATTATCGCTTTCACTTCCTCAAATTTATTTTTGTTGCCGGTGATAAAATAGAGCATGATTTATATAAGCGCCGCGAGCGCCTTAACATCCTTTTTCATCGCGTCTTTAAGGTCTGGCTTGTAGAGCGCGGCCGCGGGATGAAAAAGTGGCAAAACTATAATTTTGCCATACGGAGCCTTGCCCTCAACTGCCTGCCCGTGGAGCACGCTAATGCCCCCTGTAGTGAGCGGCGCGAACTTTTCTAAAATATATTGCATTGAGAAACGACCGAGTGTCGCGATAACTTTTGGCTGAATGACGTCTATTTGGCGCATAAGAAAAGGAGAGTAGAGCGCGATCTCGTCGGGAAATAGGTCGCGGTTCATGGGTGGCCGGTCCTTCACAATATTCGTCACGTAGACGTCTTTACGCAAAATATTTACGGATGCAAGCAATTCATCGAGCACTCGGCCTGCCGCTCCGCAGAACGGCTTCCCGGTCGCCGCTTCATTCTTCCCCGGAGCTTCACCAATAAACATGACCTTCGCATCATGACTCCCCTCTCCCAACACCGGAAACACGTTGTTCTTTACCCGCTCCGCATAGAGCGGAGATTCTTTGAAATTAAATACTTCGTCACGGATTTTTTTAAGTTCTTCGGTTTTGGAATTCATGAAGTAAAAAGGCGAATGGTCTCTCGAATCTCACCCGGAACGCCTTGGATACAATCAAAACGCTTAACTTCCTCAGCGTTCACCCACGCATAGTCCGTAAATGCGCCCGGCTCGGGTTTTACCTCGCCGCCTGCATACGTAGCGGCGAATTTGACGAGAATGACCGGGATACCGTCAGGGCGCACAAATGCAACGCTGTTGATGTATTTCAGATCAGTATTGATTTCAATACCCGCTTCTTCGCGAGCTTCCCGCACGAGAAGTTTTTCGACGGCGTTTTCAAAATCCAATACCTCTCCGTTCATGCGCGTAGGATGTGCGATATCTAATTCACCCCATTCAAGTTTCCCGCCGGGCACGCCATATTTTCCTGGATGTACCTTTTCGCGCATATCGCGTTTCAGTATCAAACACCTCCCGTCGCCTTCCCGATACACCACAACATTCGCAACAAAATAGAAGAGTTTATTCTGTTTCGCGTGTTCTAAACTGATTTTTTCTGCGGCCATAATATTTTATATTTCTTTTCTTTGCTAGGGCTTCGACGGGCAAGCTTAAAAAGCTTCTCTCACTTTTTATGATACGGCGCGTTTACAAGCCCACATTTCTTATATTTATACACGTGGCCTGTTTCCGGATTGACTGCTCCGCATGGGCATGGATCATTTCTTCCAATTTTCACGGAGGGAAAATTAGAAGAATTTACAATTTTCAATTTTGAATTTTCAATTGCCGATTGTTTGGAAATTGGAAATTGAGAATTAGAAATTTCTTTCAACAACCTTTCGTTATTTTCATGAATCCAATTTCCAAAATCCTGTAAGAGCTGTTGGAACAGCAAATGTCCTTCCCTGCGATATTCCACTAAGGGGTCGTGCTGACCATACGCGCGAAGCCGCACCGCATCCGCCAATGCCTCCATATTTTCTAAGTGGCTCATCCAAAACATATCGAGTGCCGAGAGTACGAACGGCAAAACTGTAGGCGCGAATGTATGCTCCTGTTCTTTTGCCTTCTCCTCATCGAGCGCAGATTCTTCTATCCCCTCTGATGGCTCAAGTTTCTTTTTGGTATTCAAAACCACTCTTCCTGCTTCTAAGAGCTCCTGCCGCTTCCGATAGATTGCCAGGCGTTGCTTGTTTAATACATCGTCATATTCTAGCAAGTGCTTGCGCGCATCGAAGTTCATGCCCTCTACCTTGGCTTGCGCCTGCGAGATGGCGCGGTTAATCATCCCTGCTTGGATCGGCATATTCTCGGGGACTTTTAATGTTTCCATGAGCCGCTTGATACGGTCGCCACCGAAGATACGCATGAGATCATCTTCGAGCGAAAGAAAGAATTGTGATGACCCCGCATCCCCTTGCCGACCCGCGCGTCCGCGGAGCTGGTTATCAATGCGCCGAGAATCATGTCGCTCCGTGCCAACAACATGGAGACCACCCGCGTTTTTTACTTTTTCCGTATCCGCAGGGGTCGGCGGGTTACCACCTAAGATGATGTCCACGCCCCGGCCTGCCATGTTTG
>JAGVPS010000065.1 GCA_020052135.1 Minisyncoccota bacterium | reverse complement strand
TAGTTTCAAGCGCCGCGATTATCATTTTTTTCGGAAAGCGGGCGTTCTATTTTCAGAGCGGCTCCGTGAAATCCGATGCGCCCGTGTCATATCTCCTCCAATGGGAAGTCATTAAGGAAGCTAAGCGCCGGGGATGCGTGCTCTACAATCTCTGGGGCGTCGCGCCCGAGAACAAGCCAGATCATCAATGGGTAGGGCTTACAACGTTCAAATCCGGCTTTGGCGGTTTTCGGCGCGACTATATGCATGCCCAGGATCTGCCCCTGTCGAAAAAATATTGGATTGCCTATATGCTTGAAAAACTTCCGAGAACTTTTCGTCTTCGTATACGACCAGGTAATAGGAACTGATTTCTTGACGTATTAAAGTGAGTTATTCATACTGCAAAGAAGCACACTGATCTGTCACTCTCTGCTTTAATCTTGTGGTTTTACTAAGGAGAGAGTAGGGCTACAAATCGAGGCGTGCGTCTCGGAGTAGAGGGAGCAGACGGAGTGGCTACCTGCCCGTCCTTCAGTATCGCTCGGGGGTGGACAATCACCTCTGATACTGAAGGACGGGCAACCTACCATAATCGGTCAGCCAAGCAAAACCGATTCAGAGGGTGCAGGCGTAGGCATCGCTAAGGCTTCTAAAATTATTTGACTCCTAACAGCGCATGGTCTCAAAAACCTATGCTATACTGTTGTGTGAGTAAGTAGGATACCGATATGTGACAAAAATGAAGCTAGTTCTTGACTTTTCATATATAATCGACTAAATTAGCAATATGGCTAAATTGGTCAATTGGCATGATTTTGAGATGAAGATGAAAGAAAAGCAACTTTTGCTTTTTTCGGCTTTTGATATCCGGAAGGTATTTCCAGTTTCTAATATAGCGGCAACTTTTTTACTTTATCGTTACGCAAGAAAGGGGTTCATTACTCGAGCGAAAAGAGGGCTTTATGTATTTCCCGATAATCTGCCACCAGATTTATATGTGGCAAACAAACTATATGAGCCATCTTATATTTCTTTAGAATTTGCACTATCCTACCATCGGGTAATACCCGAAAATGTTTATGAAATTACCTCCGTAACACCGAAGACAACTCAAAAATTCGAAACATTAGGTAAATCATATTCGTATCATCGTATCATCAAAAAAGCGTTCACTGGTTATGCTGTACAAAAGCAAAAGGGATTTAGTTTTGTGATCGCGGATGCCGAAAAGGCATTTGTCGACACACTCTACTTTCGTTTGAGATCAAAAAGAAAGCCCATCAGTCGTTTCAACAAAGATAAGATTAATCTACCAAGAGCATTGAGATACGCGGCTCTTTTTAGAAATCCAAAACTTATAGGTATACTTAAAACAACACTAAGATGATCACCGTCGAAAATCTTGAAAAACTTGCTAAACAATATCAAATGAGCGTATTCCCAAACATTGTGCGGGAATATTTTCAGCATGTTTTTCTCGAAAAACTCTATAAATTGCCTGAAGCAGAAAAGCTCTTATTTAAAGGTGGTACAGCTCTGCGTATTGTATACGGAAGCCCACGCTTCTCTGAAGATTTAGACTTCTCTTTATTTGGAGTAGCTCCTCATATAGTGAAGGAAACCGTTGAAAATATCTTTCTTAGAGTCCTTACTGACATTGAACAATTGGGTATCCGTGTAACCGTAAGCGAGAAATCAAATGCTACTACGGGTGGCTATTTTGGTATGGCAACATGTACCATGTTCGGGTATCAGCCGATTGGGGTTGAGATAAATATTTCTACGCGCCGCGATTCAATGGTTAGGGGAGAGGTTGATAGTGTTGCAAATGATTTTGTTTCTACGTATACAGTCATTCATTTACCACAGCATGAGCTCGTCGAAGAAAAGATTTTTGGGGCATTACTTAATCGTAAAAAACCACGAGATTTTTATGACTTATATTTTATGATGCGTAAAGGTATGTTTTCGACTGAACAGAAAACAAAGCTTGCTTCAGTAAAAGATATCATTGTAGACGAGGCAAAAAAAATTGATTTTCGAACAGAGCTTGGAATTTTCTTACCTGCCGATCAGCAAAATATTGCACGTGATTTTGCTCGAATGCTCAACGGAGAGATGGATCGACAGCTAGCCTCGCTTACATAGTCGGGTTACGTATCCCATGAAACTATCCATAGGCATCGTCGGGCTTCCCAACGTGGGTAAATCCACGCTGTTTAAGATTTTGACGAAAGTTCAGGTGAACATTGCAAACTATCCGTTTTGCACGATTGATCCGAATATAGGCGTAACTCCGGTTCCTGATGAGCGGCTCGACACGCTTACCGAGATGAGCAAGTCAAAAAAGAAAGTTCCTGCGGTTGTTGAATTTTATGATATTGCAGGCTTAGTTAAAGGTGCGTCGCAGGGTGAGGGGCTGGGGAATGCGTTTTTATCACATATTAAAGAAGTAAACGCTATTCTTCATGTGCTTCGTATCTTTCCGAGCCCCGACATTATCCACGTTGAGGCAACCGTTGATCCGCTTCGTGACCGAGAGATCATTCTTAGCGAACTCGCGCTTCACGATTTGCAGATTGTCGAACGGCGTTTGCCAAAGCTTGAGACAGAAGCAAAAGCTGGTTCAAAAGAAGCCAAGCAAGCGTTGCCTATCCTTACTAAAGTGCGCGAACATCTTTCTCGTGGTGAAAGTATTGCCGAGTATGCGGACGAGGTTATTGTTCGTGAATTACAGCTCCTCCGATCTCGGAAGCTCGTATATCTTCTAAACGGCCGTGAAGCAGATATTCCTGCTTCATTGTTTGATACTATTAGGGCAGAAGGAGCGGGTTATGTGGTTGCTGATTTGGAAAATGCCACGGAAATCCCAGAACTTATCCGTGCCGCATATAAAACACTGGGGCTCATTACTTTTTTCACGACCGGCGAGGACGAAACTCGTGGATGGACCATTAAGGAGGGGAGCAAGGCGCCAGAGGCATCGGGAGCAATTCATAGCGATTTTCAGCAAAAATTTATCCGAGCGGAAGTAGTACACTACGACGATTTCATAAAAACCGGAGGGTGGGCTGAGGCGCGGCAGAAAGGATTGCTTCGCGTTGAGGGAAAAGAATATATAGTAAAAGATGGCGATATTTTGGTAGTGCGTCACGGGTAATTATGAAGACTGTAATTGGCGTCATTGGTCCAGTGGGAAGCGGTAAGGATACGGTAGCTGAGTACATCTCGGGCAAGTTAAACGCCCCGCACTTTCAAATTAGCAATCCACTAAAAGAAATTGCGCAGAAGCGAGGATTGGAGCTTTCACGAAATAATCTTGTGGAGCTTGGAACTCAAATTGCAAAAGAGTATGGCGCAGATTATTTGGCAAAAGTTCTAGTGGATAAAATAGAAAACACAGGAGTTATTTCTGGCATGCGTCAGATGATGCAGATTGAATACTTACAGAAGCATTCACTCCTCTTTCTCATAAGCGTGGACGCGGATCCGGCCATTCGCTTTACGAGATCAAAAGAGCGGGGAAAGTTAGGTGAGGCGGCAACAATAGAGGAGTTTGTAAAAAACGAACTTGACGAGAATAGCGGCCATCATGTACAGCGGCTTTTTGAATGTATGCAACAGGCGAATTTTCATCTAAAAAATGATGGCGATTTAAACAGCCTGTATCGCCAACTGGATACTATAGTAAATCCTTACGTATCTTTTTAATGTGTTATTATGACCACAATGATTGAGCATTTCATTTATTTTAATCTTAAAGGACTATGAACATCAGAATCATTACCAGCCCAATCACCCGATCCGAAGCGCTCGAAATCGGTCAGGAATTTTATACTGAAATGGTAAAAGGGGTTGTTGACATCAACAAAAAGATTATCGCGCTCGGGGGTGAATATCATATGGATGCCAATGTTGTTTTAATCGAAAAAGGATGCTCGCAAGGCGATATCTGGGGCTTTAATATATATCCCAACCGTTCTCACGACGACTGGATAGAATATACTTCTCTCATCAATATTCGCCCTACAGCTCATAATCGCACGATGACCGTTCAAGATAAAAATATTTGTGAGGCAATGAAGAAAATTATTGAGGAATTGATTATATGAGCACAGAGCGGACAACTTATTTTTTGATGGCTAATCTTGGGAGCGAAATTGCGCGTTTTTTTGCTTTAAAAAAGAGAAATAATCGCGATGATATGTTGCGAAGTGCCGAGCGAGCGTTTGAAATCATGCGTCAGCTTACTCAACATCAAAATATTGGCAATGGAAAACAAGAAGTTGCCCGACTAAAAATGATTATAGAAGATACTCTCTCAGACTCACCACAGTTCGTTATCACTCCCGAGGAGCTGAATAGTTATTTTCTGCCATTTGCAGAAAGAGCATTGACGACATAAACCAGAAAGCTTTCCATTATTAAAACAACTTTCGTGTAATCAGAATTGCTCGTCTGTGGATTCCTTTGTGTTATAATGAGTCTACTAATCCCTAGTGGCTCGCTTACCATGATTGAACAATTTGACGACCATCTTCTTGAGCAGGACATCGCCGCACTCTCAAAAGAGGTACAACAGCATACCAAGGCAGTAGAAGCTCCACGTGAAGCCATTCGGAGCGTTATTGGGGAAAAATTATATCCGCAGGGCATGGAACAGCCGGGTAGCGTGCCCGCTCCTGTATCAGCGCCTACCGATAATTCAACAAACCCGCTTCCACGGTATGCCGCGGATGAATCACCGATCGTGAAGTTAGAGGTTGAAACGCTGATTGATGAGGCAATCCACAAAGGAATCCCGCACGCGATCAAAGAAGCGCGGAAGAAAGATTCCTCGACCATGAAGCTTTTTCACGATTCGATCACCGAGAAGCTATACGCTGAGTTTAAGCGTCGCGGCATCATTAAGTGATCCCCATGCAGACATATATTCTTCTCAGTGTAATCGCCATTCTTGGTATTGCAGGGGGAATTTTTTTGTGGAAAAGATTTGCATGGCGAAAAAATCTCCAGAAGCTTTTTTCTCTGCGCCTGATTTCAGTTGAGCTCCCTCGTAGCCCCGAGGCAAAAGATCAGGCATCCGCGCTCTCGGAGATTAACCGCACCTCACAGCTTCTTGCCGCGCTCTTGAACGTCAAACTTCCGTTTGTGCTTGAAGTGGGAGTGGCGCATACCTCGACGGAGATCGGTTTTTATCTCGCGGTTCCGGAAAGTGCCGTGCAATTTGCCATGCGGCAGGTGCATGGGTTGTGGCCTGAGGCGCATGTGAAGGAAGCGGACGAGTACAGCGTGTTTCATGCCGGGAGCACCACCCGTGGCGCGTATCTAAAAGAAAAGCGAAGTTCAGTGCTTCCTATTCGCACGTATGTTGAAGCCGAACTCGATACGTTTGAGGGAATTTTAAGTAATTTTGCAAATATAGAAATGGTCGGGGAGGGGATGGGCATGCAGATTATCGCCATGCCCGCGTCTTCGTCCGCAAAAGCGAGAGTTGCTGATGTATTAAAAGAGCTCAAGAAAGGCGCGTCACTTGAGAAGGCGTTGTATGGAAAAGGATCTACCAAGGGAATGTCTGGTGTGTTAAGTACTATCTCGGGCACGCATAACTCCGCAGAGAAGAAAGACAATACGCCGCTCGTGGTTGATGATGAGGCGGTAAAGGCAATCACGACAAAAGTAAATAAACCACTCTTTGACGTCAATATCCGACTGGTGGCTTCCGGTGACACTCCGCTTATTGCGGATCGTCTGCTTGAAGGATTAGTAAATTCCTTTTCACAATTTGGAGCGCCACTTAGAAATGAATTCAAGGCAGTTCTGCCGCGCAATCAAAAAAGCTTTCTTTTTAAATACACCATGCGCTCCTATGATGCCGCGGAAGCGATGACGCTGAATGCAGATGAAATCGCGAGTATTTTTCATTTACCTTCAGCGACTACTAAAACTCCTAAAGTCCGCTGGCTCTCTGCGCGGGAAGCGGCTCCGCCAAACATGATGCCCGATGAGGGCACCTCGATCGGGATCAGTTCATTTCGAGGCGAGCGCAGGAAAGTTTCCATAACCGATGATGACCGCAGGCGCCACGTGTATGTGATTGGGCAGACGGGAACGGGTAAGTCTACGCTCATGACCAACATGGTGCGCGAAGACATAGAGAAGGGCAAGGGCGTTTGCATCATTGATCCGCATGGCGATCTCATTGAAACAATTCTTTCGAACATCCCCAAAAACCGCGTAGAAGATGTGTTGGTGTTTGATCCGAGCGATAGAGAGCGTCCCCTAGGCCTCAACATGCTCGAATTTAATCCCGCAAAACCCGAGGAAAAAACATTTATTGTAAACGAACTCTTTAGCATTTTGGACAAGCTCTACGACATGAAGACTGTGGGCGGCCCTATGTTCGAACAGTACACGAAGAACGCAATTCTGCTCCTTATGGAGGACAGCGCGAACGAGCCAGCAACGCTCATGGAAATTCCGCGCGTATTTACGGATCCCGAGTTTCGGAAAAGAAAGCTGGATCGCATCACGAATCCTACGGTTGTGGACTTCTGGCAAAAGGAAGCTACTAAGGCGACCGGAGAAAATTCTTTGGCAAATATGGCGCCCTACATCACTTCGAAGTTTAATAACTTTATTTCTAACGATTACGTCCGCCCGATTATTGGTCAACCGCACTCCGCGCTGAATTTCCGGGAGATCATGGACGGCAAGAAAATTCTCCTCGTGAATCTCTCGAAGGGGAGAATTGGGGATATAAACGCAGGTCTCTTGGGTATGGTCATTGTTGGTAAAATCCTCATGGCGGCACTCTCGCGTGTGGATATCAGGGATTCATCGCAAAGAACCGATTTTAACCTCTACATTGATGAGTTCCAGAATTTCACGACTGATTCCATCGGCACCATTCTGTCGGAGGCGCGAAAGTATGGATTAAACCTTACTATGGCGCATCAGTTCATCGGCCAGCTCACGGAGAAAATTCGTGACGCGGTATTCGGTAACGTGGGATCGCTCATTTGCTTCCGCGTGGGCGCTGATGATGCGGAGTTTTTAGAGAAGCAATTTGCGCCGGTTTTTTCAAAAAGCGATCTCGTGAATATCGCGAACTATCATGCGTATGCAAAGTTGCTTATCCGAGGAACTACCACCCAGCCCTTTAGCTTAGAAACGCTTCCCGGCGTGCGGGGAAATCAGGCGATCAGCGAGGCGGTCAAAAAAGTTTCTCGTCTGCGCTTCGGCCGGGACTTGAAGGAGATTGAGACGGACATTATGGCGCGGCTCCGGGGGTAAGGGAGAGATATGAAGTATGGGGCAGGAGATAAGAAGTAAGAAGCTATTGATTTTATTCTGTCTTGTAGATAATATATTCATATATGGCAAGAATAAAACGACAATTCACTGCAGCATATCGTAAATCTGGGAAATGGTATTTGGGATGGATTGAGGAAATTCCAGGGGTTAATACACAAGGAAAAACGCTCCTTGAAACGAGGGAGAATTTAAAAGATGCCCTGCTTCTTATTCTTGAAACAAACCAAATGCTTGCTCAAAAAGAAGATGTCCGAGGGAAGATACTTCGAGAGTCAGTCACCATTTCTCTTTAGCTTTTCTCTTCATGAAGCGCACAGATTTTATCCGTTATCTTTTGGGTAAGGGTTGTGTTTTTGTTCGCGAAGGGGCAAAACATAGTTTGTATTTCAATTCACAAACAAAGCGTTTTTCAACTATACCTCGGCATAATGAAATTAATGCTTTTTTGGCACGAAAAATTTGTAGAGATTTAGGCATCCCCGAAATAACGAAAAAATAAAAAAAGCCGCTATGGAAATAAAAATCTGCCAAAACTGCAAGCAGAACTTCACGATAGAGTCGGAGGACTTCTCATTTTACGAGAAAATAAAAGTTCCGGCGCCTACGTTTTGCCCCGAGTGTCGAAGACAGCGGCGATTCGCGTGGCGCAATGAGCGGACTCTCTATAAGCGAGATTGTGATTTGTGTAAGAAACCAGGGATCGGGCTCTATCCAGCAGGTGTTCCATTTCCAGTCTATTGTCATGTATGTTGGTTCTCTGACC
>JAGVPS010000083.1 GCA_020052135.1 Minisyncoccota bacterium | reverse complement strand
GTTTTTTTAACATTTTTATTTGTTGTATTACCCTTGTCGCTAATGGATTGATACAACGCTTCTCCGAAGAAAGGCGAGAAGGGGGCCATGAGTCGCGCAATCGCTTGGAGCACTTCAGAGAGTGTCGTGGATGCAGCTACTCGGTCTGTTTCAGGGGCCATATCACCGAATCTCGCGCGCGACCTACGAATATACCACCGCGACATATCATCGATAAGCGACTCGATCGTTCGCCCTGCTTCGGGTATTCGGTATGCCTCTAAGTGTTCGGTTGTTTGTCTTACGGTCTCCTGAAGCCGCGCCAATACCCACCGATCAAGCACGTGTGTCTTTCTTTTGTTATGACTTATTAGTTTCTTGTTGTTAGTCTGTTCATACATTTTCCAAAATGCAAAGGAGTTGTAGACGAGCATGTGCACGCGCCGAAATGTTCCTTGAACCTCCGTTTCGTCAAATCGCTTCACGTCCCCCGGATCGTTCATCGTGAAAAAGTGCCAGCGAATCGCGTCAACTCCGTATTTTTGGATAACCGCCCACGGGTCAATCACATTGCCTTTCGATTTAGACATTTTTGCCCCGTTTTTATCTAAAATATGCCCCAAAGAAATAGCGTTTCGATATGGGGTTCCTTTTCGAAGCAGTACCGCAACGGCAAGGAGCGTGTAGAACCAGCCCCGCGTCTGATCAACTGCCTCAGAGATATATTCTGCGGGATACGAAAATTGGTAATTGGTAATTGGTAATTGGTAATTTTTTAGTGCGAAAGGCCAATGGCTTTGAGCGAACGGCATTGCGCCAGAATCAAACCACACATCAACAACTTCGGGCGTCCGCCGCATTACTTTCCGACATTTCGGGCACGAGAGTTCGACATCGTCAATGTACGGCCGGTGCAAATCGAGCACGCCTTCGGACGTACGTGGGGCGTGCACTAATCGCATTTCTCGGACGCCCGCGGTATCAAGAAATTCTCCCCCCCGTCTCGGATCGTCTGCGCGAAGTCCAAACATTTCTTCTTGGGTCAACGCCTCGGCAGTGGCATAGAGGAGCCAAAGTGGGTTCCCGTGCCCTACCATAAGGATATTTTTTCCCTCGTGTTTCCGCTCAAGATCAGTGAGCGCGGCATAAACACGCGATCGCACTCCAGCGAGCGATTCTCCCTCGGGAACATTTTTATTGAAACGCTCCTCGGGGGAAGAAACGTGGGCGTCATACTCTTTTTTCCGCTTTGCGTCATAGATGCCCTCGTACACTTCGCGCAACCGATCATCAGAAATAACATGTACGCCAAGCGCCTCGCCGATAAGCTCCGCAGTCTCCCTCGTACGCGCGAAGGGCGATGTAATGATAAAATCAATCTTTTTAAGTTTCAGTTGCCGAACAACAGCAAGCACTTGCCGCCTTCCCTTCGGGGTTAGGTGGTAACGAACTTTCTCGGGCCAGACCCCGTTAATAATGCCTCGCGCATTATGCTCCGCCTCTCCATGACGCATGATGAAATAGCGGTTTTTTGAGGCAGGGGCTCTTCGCCGAAGCGTCTCGATCGAGTCCACTACTTCCGTAGTACCACACGCTGTGCATTCCCACACCGGAAGTGGTGTGCCCCAATAACGCTCGCGAGAAATGTTCCAATCCTTCACGTCGCGGAGCCATTCACCGAACCGTCCCTCCTTAATGTTCTCTGGAACCCAATTTATTTTCTTATTCTCGCGGATAAGGTCTGCTTTGAGTTCGCTCATTTTTATAAACCACGACTGCCGGGCGAAGTAGAGCAATGCGGTTCCGCACCGCCAACAATGCGGATATTCATGCGTATATGCTTCGGTCTTAAAGAAAGATTCTTTGCTCTTCAGATGTGCGAAAATCTTTTCTTCTGCGTCTTTTGATTTTGTATAAAGCCCCGCAACTTCAGAGACATCACTCGTGAACTTCCCCTGCTCAGTAACCGTGTGCTCTTGTGGCAATCCAATTTTTATGCCTAATTTATAATCGTCTTCTCCGTACATGACTGCCGTGTGCACCACACCCGTGCCATCGGTGGTCGTCACAAAATCCGCAGCGTAAATCTTATACGCAGTTTCAGTTTTGAGCTTTGGGATATCAAAGAGTGGCTCATAGGAAAGCCCTTCTAAATTTCCCCCTTTCACTATTTCTTTCTCGTCAGTAAAATAACTTCCTTCTTTAGTTATGTTCCCAATACAACTTGTAGCAAGAATATACGTTCCTTCACTCCAAATAATCTCATTTCCATGAGAACCTAAATTAATACTCGTATTCGATTTCAAAATCGAGTATTCAATATCTTCTCCTATCGCGAGCGCCACATTTCCGGGCAACGTCCACGGCGTCGTCGTCCACGAGAGAATGTACGTATGGTCATCGGTGGTAAAATCCCCGATCTTCTGCCCGGGCAGAAGCTTGAATTTCACGTACACCGACGTATCCGTTACCTCTTTATACCCCTGCGCAAGCTCGTGCGAAGAGAGCGTGGTGCCGCACCGCGTGCACCACGGCACTACCCGATTTCCCTTATAGAGGAGTTTTCTCTTCCATACGCGCGACAAAATCCACCAGAGCGTTTCGATGTAGGAATTTTCATAGGTGATGTACGGATGCTCAAGATCGAGCCAAAAGCCCATGCGCTCCGTGAGCTTTTCCCATTCATCCTTATACTTCCACACGGATTCCCGGCACTTCGCATTAAACTCCGCAATCCCATATTCCTCAATTTCTTTTTTTGACTTGAGACCTAATTCTTTTTCAACCGCGATCTCAACGGGAAGCCCGTGCGTGTCCCACCCGGCTTTTCTCGGCACATAATAGCCGCGCATAGTTTTGTAGCGAGGGATGATATCTTTGAAGGCACGGGCAAGAATATGGTGGATACCTGGACGGCCATTTGCCGTAGGAGGACCCTCGAAAAAGTTAAAGGTCTTTGTCCGCTTCCCTTTCTTCGCGGGCGGCGTGAGTATGCGTTCCCGCACGCGATGCTCTTTCCAAAACTTTAGAACTTTTTCCTCTATATCCGGCAAATTAAATTGTTTTCCGATATCAAACATGAGCATAGTTTACATCCGTTCCAGAGCTCGTATACCCAAAAGCCCCAGCCCTGTTTTTAATGCATCTGCCACTGCTTTTACAAGCGCGAGCCGGGAATGGCGCGCTGCGGGTTCGGATTTCAACACTTGTTCCTGCTCGTAGAACGCATTGGTAGCTCTCGCGAGGTCATAGAGATAGTCGGTCAAGAGGTTCGGGAAAAATGTTTCCTCTACACACTTCAATACGTGCGGAAGTTGTACCAGCTTCAAAAACAGACCGCGATCATGCTCGCTCACGAGCGAGAGATTTCTGCCGAGACTAAATACTCTCCCGCCTTTCCGCAAAATGCTCCGCATGCGCGCGTAGCTATAGAGGAGGTACGGCGCGCTGTTGCCTTCAAAGTTCAGCATCTTGTCCCACTGGAACGCGATATCGCTCTGTCGGTTTTGAGAAAGATCGTTGTATTTTACCGCGGCAATGCCGATTGTTTCTGCGATCTTCCGCCGTTCGCGTTCGCTCAAATCTTTTCGCTTTTCATCAACCACCGTCTTCGCGCGCACCACTGCCTCATCGAGTACTTCTCCGAGGGAAATGTGTTTGCCTGCTCGCGTGGAAAGTTTCTTCATATCTTCTCCGAGCATAAGTCCGAATTTTGCATGATGCAGTCGCACACTGCCTGCATACCCTAGCTTCTGTACCGCAGTGAATAGTTGTTC
>JAGVPS010000058.1 GCA_020052135.1 Minisyncoccota bacterium | reverse complement strand
CAACATACAAAATCAAATTCGGCTGCCATCGTTTCACTCGATACTTCACCGCAGCAATGTCAGTGGTTGAGTACAGAAATGCTTCATCGCTTTTTTGGATGACAAATGGTGGCAATCCTTCTATCGGAATAATAACCGCGCCCTCGCTCCGCGTGGCAATACCCCGGCCCAAGGCATCCGCGACTATTCCCGGAAGCATATGTTTATAGAAACTTTCTCCCAAATAGTAATCAAACGAGATACCAAGCCGTTTATAGAAGCGTTTAAATTCATCAAGGCTTATCTTATAAAACTGTTTCCAGAGCGCCGTGTTTTCCCTATCCCCATCCTGGAGCTTTTTTGTTTCCGCGCGCGCGATTTCCTCGAGCTTTGCATTCTCCTTCATCCGTGCGGTATAACTCACATAGAGCTCCATTAAATCTTGAATTGAAATTTTCTTCGTTATTGGTTGTTGGTTATTAGTTGTTCGTTGCATTTTAATCGCAGCGATTAAAATGCCAAACTGCTTCCCCCAATCGCCCAAGTGATTGTCTCCAACTACTTTCCATCCTAAAAATGTAAAGATATGTACGAGTGCCGCGCCAATTACCGTGGAGCGCAAATGTGCCACGCTCATGGGCTTTGCGATATTCGGATGCGAAAAATCAATGACAACGATTTTTCTCTTCCTTGTCGCTTGCCTGCCCTGAGCTTCGTCGAAGGGTCGCTTTCTACTTGTCGCTTTCAAAAGTTCCCTAAACTCTTGATCGAGCGCCCCGTCAGAAATCCAAAAATTTAAAAAACCGGGACCTGACACCTCGATACGCTCGATCAGTCCATTCGTATCCGCGGCTTTAATTTTCTCCGCCAATACTTCCGCAACCGCACGCGGCGTTTTACCCACTTGTTTTGCAAGCTGGAGCGCCACGTTTGTCGAATAGTGCCCAAACTCCGCCCGCTCCGTGGGTTCCAAAGAAAAGTTTATTTTTTCAGGAAGGCTTTGTTCAATGAGAGCTCGTAATTTGTCTACCATAGAGGAAAAACCGTGAAAAATATTCACCACTCCAAACACCAGTATAACATCGGCCTAGTCTTTTCTCTATTTATGGCCCATGTATGCGGGATTTTCCTTTTTAAATCGGGTTTTAGGATACCGATATAAAAAAGCCGCCGCCCGAGACTCATGGTCCCAGGAAGCGGCACGAGATACTCAAGCGTCGAGGGGCGGCGCGAGAGTCGGAAATCGAAGCGGATCGTCGGGGGAAGGAAGGCGCGTGGAAACCCGAGCAATCCTCCTCACGCGCGCCACGTAGCCACCGTTCGGATCCGGGCCGCGGTACTCGACACGATAGATGTGGGCCCAGGCACCGACGCAGGCGTCCTCAGCATCCATGAGCGCCTCGACGACTGATTCCGTCCCGATGTCGCTAGCTGGGATCGCAATCGAAACCGAGCAGAACCTGATCGAGCTGGAACCGAAGGGGTAGTCGGCCACACTACCGACAGCGACGACCCTTCCGTCTCCGCCATCGAAAAAGCACGTGGTCCACTGCGACACATCCGCCGGAGTGGCCGTGTCGCCGGATGGCGACACGACAGCACAACCAACGCAAAAAATGACAAGGAGCAAAAAACGCATGGAACGTCCTCGAGAGGGAATGGAGAGGAACCGTCTTTTAGAATAACAGATAAATTTCAAAGATCAAATTTATGAGGGGTTTTTCTGAAGAAAGCATATAATATACCTATGGATTTTTTCGCCGAAAATAAGAGGGCTAAATTCGACTATCAGATTCTTCACGCATACGAGGCGGGAATCGAACTTAAGGGCTTTGAAGTCAAGGCCGTAAAGTCCGGTCACATAAACCTTGCCGGGTCTTTTGTCGTCCCTAAAGGCGAAGAGTTGTTTTTGCTAAATGCGGATATCCCTCCCTACCAGCCCATGAACACGCCGGAAGGATATGATTCCAAACGCTCACGGCGACTGCTTTTAAATCACAAAGAAATCGGAGAGTTGTTAAACAAAGTATCGGGCGAGAAATTGACAATTATCCCCTTAAAGGTGTATAATAAGCATGGTTTACTTAAGGTTGAGATTGCACTCGCGAAACCAAAGAAAGCGTACGACAAACGAGAGGCAATTAAGAAGCGGGAGACTGATAGAGAGATAGAGAGAACGTTGAAATCACGATGACCGCCTAAATATGCAGTACATCGTGTATATTCTGTACAGCGAGAAAGATCATAATTTCTACACTGGTTGCACAAATAATATCGAACGCCGTCTTATCGCTCATAACTCAGGAAGAGTATCCGCGACACAAACTCGCAGACCATTGCGTTTAATACACGAGGAGGTGTTTCGGGATAAAGCGCAAGCATTTAACCGCGAGCGGTTTTTGAAAAGCTTGTGGGGCTCTCAATTTAAGGAAAATGTACGTAAGGCATATTTAGAAAGTAGGACTAAATCACCATAGGTGATCGCCCGAGTTAGGACAATGAAATGGGCTAAAACAATTTTCAATGAAAATTGTTCGCCCGAACATTGCCTTAGCAATGTTTTAGGGGACGACGGGTCTCGACAGAGATCCTTTCTTCCAAGTTGCGTGTCGAGGAGTATGCGCTCGTAAAACGCATGCAAACCTATTAACTGCCAACGGAAACGCGAGCAGAACTCCAGCTTTGGCTTACGCCTAATAGCTAGGGTCATCGGCCCTTGATGCCTCATAGAGGATCACCGGTGTTATATTGAGGCCTCTGCGGCAAAGAAGGTTTCGCATATGCCGCAAGAGTACACGCGAAACAAACCTTTTGCTTTTAGCAAATACACACGTAGACGCTTCTAAGAAAATTCTTTGGATGTGGGTTCAACTCCCACCGTCTCCACCAAACGAAACTTGTGCGGAATTAAAAAAACGGAGCGATTTTGCGGGAGCCAAAATCGCGCTATCAATTTTTTCAAAACCCTTTCCGCCTACGGCGGAAGCGGTGAATTCCCAAAGCTCCCCCCAATTGCATGAAAGCGTTTTGTCTTTGAGAGTGGGGTTAGAGCCGATTTTTTGGAAAAACTCTTTCCATGCGAAATAGTTTTCGCCTTTTTCCAAAATAACGGCTTCTCTCAAAGACAAAACGAAACTCCGCAAGGGTTCGACCCAATTTTTTCTCTGTTG
>JAGVPS010000024.1 GCA_020052135.1 Minisyncoccota bacterium | reverse complement strand
TCTCAACCATCGACCGCGCAAACGCCTCGCCTATCTTACTCCGCACGAGGTTTTTGTTTTAGGGCTGGTACCTGGTGCAGTTCAAGCTTGAATGTACGCGGGGAGAACGCGCCACTGCGCTGTTTCCTGGGGTTGCTCCGCAACGTACGCTGAGATACGATAAGGAGGTATTCCGACACATGCTTCCTTTAAAAGCACTTGACGAAAAATTATTAAAACTTCGGCGGGAAGCTGAAGAGCGTGAAGCAAAACAACGAGCGCTTCGCGCGGGTCTCGAGTACCTTGATCTCACTACTGCGCCGGTTAGCGTTGACGCGCTCGCGCTTCTTGATGAAAAAACTGCGCGCGCGGCGGGAGTCGCGGTGTTTGTCGAGAAGCGCGGACAAGTCGGTTTAGCGGTGCTTGATCCCGGTAGTCCAGACACCGCGGCAGTACAGAAAGAATTAGCGGCGCACGGGTTCTCCGTAAAAACAGTCGTGGGTTCGCGCCACGGCCTAGAACACTTATGGAGCTTTTATGCGTTTGCCACAAAAGCAAAGGCGCCGATTACAAGCAGGGTAAATATTGAAAAAGACCGCATCCTTACCTTACAAAAAGAGGTGGGAACGCTCGAAACAGCTACCGCGCGTTTTAAAAACTTTGATTATGAAAATTTTTCGGTCGCGGATTTGCTTGAGATCGCCATCGCGGGAGCGCTTGCAAACCGAGCGTCCGACATCCACTTCGAGCCAGAAGAAAAAGCAGTAAAACTCCGCTATCGCGTTGACGGCATTCTGCACGATGTGTATATAGGCTTTGGAAGCGAGGCGTACGCGGCCATTGTTTCGCGGATAAAGCTCCTCTCGAATTTGAAAATTAATGTCGCTGATCGTCCTCAGGACGGCAGATTTACGATCGGTCTCGGCTCAAAAGACGTAGAAATCAGAGTTGCCATCGCACCCTCAGAATTCGGGGAGATTATCGTGATGCGCATCCTCGACCCCGATGCAATTAATTTGTCGCTTTCCGACTTGGGGTTGCGCAAAGACGACCTCGATATTATCGAGGTGGAACTAAAGCGACCAAACGGCATGATTTTAAACACCGGCCCTACGGGATCAGGGAAAACGACGACACTGTACGCCTTTTTAAGAGCAAAGCTGAACTCCGAAATCAAAATCATCACCATCGAAGATCCGGTGGAATATCACGTGCTCGGACTTGAGCAGACGCAGGTACACGAGGAGTCCGGCTATACGTTTGCGAACGGCCTCAAGTCCATCATGCGCCAGGACCCCGACGCGATTCTTGTGGGAGAAGTGCGCGACAAAGAAACTGCGGAGATCGCGATTCAAGCCGCGCTTACGGGACACCTCGTGTTTTCAACCGTGCATGCCAATGAGGCGGCGGGAGCCATTCCTCGTTTTCTCGACTTGGGCGTGCGGCCCACAAGCTTAGGACCGGCGTTGAATTTGATTATCGGTCAGCGGCTTGTGCGGAAACTGTGCGCCGAGTGTAAAAAACCGACAAAGATACGCCCTCCGCTCCAAGCGTTCATCGCGAATTTTTTAAAAAGTCTTCCGGCGCGAGTAGACGCTAACCCGTATGCCACTCCAACCCTTTTTGAACCCGTCGGTTGCGCCGCGTGCGCAGGAAGCGGATATCGTGGCAGAGTGGCGGCGTTCGAGCTCCTCTTAAATGATCCCGAGTTTGAATCGGTAAAAAATAATACAGGTGAGAAAAAACTTGGGTCCGAACATGAGCTCGAGGAATTGATTTTGAGGCAAGCCGGCGAATCAGAAATACTACACTATGCGCTTTCGCGCGGCATGGTAACCATGCGGCAGGACGGCATGCTGAAGGTGCTCCAGGGTATAACGACGTGGAGCGAGGTAGAAGAAGTAACCGGAGCGATTCCCGGCCTTGAAAGCTCATTGATCTGAGGGCTAAATACCCCGCCCTCTAAGCACGTTGTGCTATTTCTCTTCATGACAAGATATTGTATCTGTCGTGAAATGAGAAGCTTTAGCAATACGCCTAGAAGGCGGGGTAGAATTAGAATTACTCAAAGGAGTGGCCCAGTCGGAACCAGTCCATCCAGGGGTTAGAGGCAATTCCGAGCCCCCAGATCAATGAACTCTGCACAATCGTTATATTAGCACAATAACCTTTGAAAGTCAAGACACGAGAAGTGTATACTAGAATCTATGCCAAAAAACGAGCAGTCGCCAATTGACGATCAAGCAGTCGACGTTGTCTTGCGTCCAAAGACGTGGAGTGATTACGTGGGACAACAAAAGGTAAAAGAACAACTAAGAATCATGCTCTCTGCCGCTAAAGGCAGGAAGGAGGCATGCGATCACCTGCTATTTTACGGCCAGGCAGGTTTAGGCAAGACGACGCTCGCATATTTAGTCGCGGGAGAGCTTGGCGCAAACCTCAAAGTTACTTCCGGACCAGCGCTTGAAAAAGTAGGAGATCTTGCCGCGGTGCTCACGAACCTAGAAAAGGGCGATCTGCTCTTCATCGACGAAGCACACCGATTAAACCGGATGATTGAAGAGGTGCTCTACCCCGCCATGGAGTCGCGGAAGCTAAACCTCGTGGTTGGCAAGGGGCCGGGAGCGCGCACGCTTGCGCTTGACCTGCCAGCGTTTACACTCATCGCCGCGACAACGCGCGCAAGTCTCTTGTCCGGACCTCTCCGTTCCCGGTTTGGGGCATCGTTTAAACTCGACTACTATGAGCTTGCTGACATAGAAGCCATTATCCGGCGTTCTGCAAATATATTAGGCATTGCCGTAGACGAGAAGGCAATTAGTTTGATCGCGCGGGCGTCGCGCTCTACTCCTCGCGTCGCAAACCGGCTTTTGAAGCGAGCGCGCGACTACGCGCAGGTACACAAAACAAACGGTATTTCTGAAGAAGTGGCAAAAAAAGCCCTCACCCTCTTAGAAATTGATGTTTTAGGACTCGAGCCATATGATCGAAGGCTTCTCGAGATTATCATCGACAAGTTTCATGGGGGACCAGTGGGTTTGTCTACGCTTGCCGCGGCACTGAACGACGACAAGGGCAGTATTGAAGACGTGCATGAACCATATCTTATGTCCATCGGACTTCTTGCGCGAACCTCGTCGGGGAGAGTTGCTACGCGGGAAGCTTATGCACACATTGGGCGAGAACTACCGCAAGGAAAATTACTCTAGAGGCACATGAAGCGCACACAGTTTTCAAAAAGCGCGCGAGAAACGCGGCGCATTGCCGAAGAGTTCGCGTTGAAGCTCTCGATAAAAGAAACGCGAGCCACGGTAGTGGGGCTTATAGGGGAGCTGGGGGTTGGAAAAACCCTCTTTGTGCAACGCGCGGCTTGGGTGTTGGGCGTGCGCGGGCGCATGCTAAGCCCCACGTTTCTTATTGCTCGAGCATATCCACTACCGCGGCGGAGTTCGTTTAAAAAACTGTATCATCTGGACGCGTATCGCATAAAAAATAAACGAGACCTAGACAACATACACTTCTTCCGTATACTAGAAAGTTCTCGCGCGGTGGTGTTTATTGAGTGGGCGGATCGCATACGAAGATATCTTCCGAAGGATGCGTATATTATTCGAATGAAGCACGGAAAAAGTTCTCAGGAAAGGAATATAAAACTTTCCTCAATGAAATGAAATCAACACTTACAGAAACAAAGGGATCGGTAGTGGAGGGCGAAGTTACGTTAAGCTCCGAGGAATTTGGGGAATATTGGAATCCGGCGTATGATGTGGCCCTCCAAAACGTATCTATCCCCGGGTTTCGGAAAGGGAGCGCGCCGCGCGAACTCGCGGCAAAGGCAATAGATCACGATGCGGTATTTCATCATGCGGCAGATCGAGCGGTGCGTGCGAGCCTTTCGGAACTCGGAGAGGATAATAACTGGCGAGTTATTGACGGTCCCTCGGTGGAGGTGCTCGAAGCTTCACCGAAAAAAGACAAACAGGAGAGCGCATTTAAATATCGCGCGCGCTTTATTATCTTTCCTCGAATAGAACTGGGGAATTACCAGAAGATCGCAACCCGCGTGCTCCGTGAAAAGAAGGCCGCCGAGGTTTCCGAGGAAGAAGTGCGGCGATCCCTGGAGTGGCTCCGCGGATCGCGAGCCGAACTTACCGAGATAACACGAGGAGCTCTAAAAGGCGACGTTATAGAAGCTGATATCGAAAGTTTTTTAGGCGTCGAGCCAATTCCGGGTGGAAAATTGCTCCATGACCGGTTCCTGTTGGGTGAGAGCCGCTTCGTGCCTGGGTTTGATGATGCGCTTATAGGGAAATGCGTCAAAGAAACTGCCGAGTTTACACTTACCGCCCCCGCGGATTATTGGGAGCCTCAGCTCCGTGGCAAGGAGGTGCGATTTATGGTGGTCATACAGAATATATTTGAGCGAAAACTTCCCGATCTCACCGATGCGTTTGTTGCGTCCCTCGGTCCGCAACTAAAGACCGTCGATGATCTGCGAAAAAATATTCAGGAAGGATTGAGACAAGAAAAAGAAGATCGGGAGCGCGATCGCTTGCACGCGAAGATGCTCGATGAGATTGGGAGGGCAACTCAAGTAGACATCCCCGACATCATGATCGCGCGGACACTCGACGGACTCGCGGAAGAGACGGCGCGTCTTACCGCCCGACCGGAAACAGACAAGGACAAGCTCAAAGAGGCGCTCAAAGAAAAAGCAGAAGCGCGTGTGCGCGGGTACCTCGTTATTCACGCGATTGCCGAAAAAGAAGGACTTGAACCGACCGAGGAAGAAATTCAAACAGAAATTGGGAGAAGCTATGTTGACCCCAAGACTGCGCGCGACTATAGTTATGGGATAGTGCGTAATCGAAAGGTCTTCGAATTTTTGGAGAAACAATAGTATCGATACCTATATGGACGAATACAATCAATATTTAATCCCCACGGTTTTAGAAAAAACTCAGTACGGCGAACGCGCGTATGATATTTACTCCCGCCTCTTGAAGGAGCGGATCATTTTCTTGGGCGGACCGGTCACCGAATCGCTCGCGAATCTCGTGATGGCACAGTTGCTCTTCTTAGAGCACGAGGACCCAAAAAAAGACATAAAACTTTACTTGAACACCCCCGGCGGTTCGGTAACGGCCGGGCTCGCCATCTACGACGCGATGCAATATGTAAAACCCGATGTTTCGACCATTTGTGTGGGTATGGCGGCCTCCATGGGCGCCGTGCTCCTTGCCGCGGGAGCAAAAGGCAAACGCATGGCACTCCCCAATTCTGAGATTCTCCTCCACCAAGTTATGGGTGGTGCAGAGGGACAAGCCATTGAAGTTGAGATCACGGCTCGACACATCATCAAAATAAAAGATAAGCTGAACCAGATTCTTGGAAAGCATACGAACCAACCAATTTCAAAGATTGAAAAAGATACTGATCGAGACTTCTATCTTACGGCAGTAGAGGCAAAGGAATACGGGCTTATTGATGAGGTGATTAAGAATAAAAGATAGCGACAAGGAGAAAGCGACAAGCGACAAGTATAGAATAAAAATAAGCGGGCACAACTCGCTTATTTTTTTGAAGTTAAGTATTATTGAGGCATGTCGAAAATTGATACTGATCCGAAAAAAATTGACGAGCTTCTCACGCGCGGCGTGGTTGAGGTTATAGACAAAGAACACCTACGCAGAGCGCTCCTTTCGGGCAAGCAGTTGCGCGTGAAGCTCGGCATTGATCCCACAAGCCCGAATATTCATATCGGCAGAACGGTGCTTTTGAGGAAACTTCGCGCGTTTCAGGATTTAGGGCATGCGATTGTTTTTATCGTCGGTGACGCGACAGGGGTTATTGGAGACACCTCGGACAAAGATGCCGAACGGCCAATGCTCGGAAAAGAAGACATCAAAGAGAACATCAAAACGTATTCTTTGCAGGCGTTCAAGATTTTAGACAAGAGAAAAACGGAGATTTATTATAACTCCAAATGGCTAAAAAAGATTGATCTTGAAGAGCTGGGACACATGACAGATCTTTTCAGTTTGCATGAGTTTGAGGCGCGCGAAAATATTGCAAAGCGCATGAGTGCAGGCAAAAGAGTGTCTCTCCGTGAAATCCTCTACCCTATTATGCAGGGATACGACAGCGTAGCAGTAAAAGCAGACGTGGAAATCGGTGGTACTGATCAAAGGTTTAATCTGTTATCAGGGCGCGAGATCCAGCGTGCGTATAAGCAAGAACCGCAGGATATTCTGACGACAGAGCTCTTGGAAGGCACTGATGGGCGTAAAATGTCTTCCTCGTGGGGTAACGTCATAAACATCGGTGATGCGCCAAATGACATGTTTGGAAAAGTAATGTCCATCAAAGACGAGCTTATTGAAAGATATTTTGTACTTGCAACCGATGTTTCACGTGAAACAATCCCCTCTATTCTTGCAAAGGGGCCGCGCGATGCGAAGATTGAACTTGCCACGGAAATTGTGAAACTATATCACGGAGAGAAATCTGCCGCACAAGCAGAAGAATATTTCGCGAACGTTTTCTCTAAAAAAGATTTAAACACTGCCGACCTGCCGGAATTTAAAATTAACACTGGCGAGCTTACTGTTTTGGATTTAATTTCGTATCGTGGAGACCAAAGCAAAACTCAATATAAGCGGCTTATAAACGAGGGA
>JAGVPS010000019.1 GCA_020052135.1 Minisyncoccota bacterium | reverse complement strand
TCTCAACCATCGACCGCGCAAACGCCTCGCCTATCTTACTCCGCACGAGGTTTTTGTTTTAGGGCTGGTACCTGGTGCAGTTCAAGCTTGAATGTACGCTATGCAACCTCTGATTGGTAACATTGCTCGCAGTACACGATCTCCGGTCGGTCGAGGGCATATGAGGTTTTGATATCCTTGCCGCATTTGGCACAGGCTCTATCCCAGAGACGGGGTGGGTTCAATCGAGCCATCCGCCCCACATGACGACAATAGGGACATTTACGCGGCAACGGGAATCCAAATCTTTTTAAAAGCGCGAGCTCCGACGGAATGATTCTAAACGCCTTAACGCATACCTGACACTCAATCACTTCTTTTACAATATCATCACTAACATCATAAATACTATCTGGAAGATCTGCGGCTTTTTTGCTGATGCGATACTCATTTTGCACTGGTTCTCTCCATCGCCAGCCCCGTTCTAATATCTCCTCTTTGGCTAAAGGATAATACTGTATCGCGGTCGTCTCATTGTAATCGAACAAACTTAGGTCATATGGGAAAAACTCCCCGTATTTCCATATTCTTCCCTTGCTATCTATATACGGATGAGTATTCATGTCCTCTATAATTTTTGCGCGTAATTCTTCGTACTCCTCTTTAGTGTATTGCTTATTCAGTATGCAGTACTGTTTTTTTCGCACATTAACACAACCGAACGTATGAGGAGAGGAAATAACAAACATTCCATACTCAACATTGCTGATGTTGGACCAGGAACCGTAGCAAAACTTCATGTTATCGGCATTTTCTCCCACGGTGATGCAGTCATATATGCGCTGAGCGCCATTGCCCCATTCGGTGTAATCATAGGCATCTTTTACCGGCTTCAGCGTAATCCATTGGCAAAATTTTCCATCCTCGACACATTCACTCTCATACATAAAATGCGCGTTCTTTGAGAAATAAAAGTAATCTCCCGACGCATTAGTGTTGTGAAATCCGTGATAATATTTATGTGGATGCTCCAGCCAAAATTTTCGAACTCTTTGCTCAAAATCTGCAACAGACTGATGCGAATCTAAGCGAGATTCTTGGAGCGCCTTTTCAAATTCTTCCTTGCTGACTGGCTTATTAAACACATGATAGCTCTTGTTTCGGAGATTAATGCATCCGATACAATGATCACAGCCGGTCAAGTTTTTTGAAAAATAAATATCATGAGAGCTGAAGCAGTCTTCCGAGAAAAATATCCGGAAACTCTTCCCGCAATCTACGTCCATATAGCATAGCTCTGATCCAGCGCCTACCATGGTAAGATCCATGCCGTCTTTTACGTAGTTGACCATAGTGCCATAGAGAACGTTTTCACAAAAATCGGCATTAAAAATCCAATAACAATTTTTCAACCCACCGGTATGATTCACATATTCGCTGTTCACGAGCGTAGTATAACTATTGATCAGCGCCATATAGGGTACTTTTTTCTGTAGCTCGCGGTATTGCTCAAAAAAATTACGGTTCGAATCATACTCTTGTCCGTATGCCGTAGCGTCCCATTTGTCTGACCACCAGCAGGGTTGGCAATAGACCGGATACTTATCGGGAGCAAACATAGAAAGAATATTTATGCCGCATAAACCACAGGTTCTCCGATAGAGCGCTCGTTCGTTACGAAACATAAGACGCCGCTGAAAACGGCAATCAGGACAAAACGTCGGAGGCGGCACGTCCATCTTTTTATAAAAATCAAAATCCTGTGGTTCAATAGTGAACGACTGCTTGCAGTTCTGACACACTTTGGTTTCTGAAGGAGTCATAGATTAAGAACGGGGGCTCAAAATCTCATTCGAGCCTGAGGCTCTCAGAGCCGATGACCTGAACGAAGTGAAGTGCTTGGGTTCGATAGTGAACTGGCCTTTGCAACTCTGGCACTGCCTCGTTTCAAAACCTGTCATTCCGTCATTATACCCCCATTTTGCGGAGCTTATCTAGCACTATTTGAAACGCTTCTTCCGGGGTCGTTTTTGTCGTATCAAGCACGATATCAAATTTACTCTCATCGAAGTGATCAGTAATGCCATGGAGTTGCTTATAGTGCGTCCGCTCGTTTGCCACCCGTTCTTTAGTAAGACGTTCTATCTCGGGAATAGTTTTACCGGCATTCTCTGCGCGAAGTGATTGGCGGCGAGCGCCTTCCTCGGGAGAGATTTTAAGGAAAACATTAATGGTTTTAAATGATGATTTTTGAAAGGGGGCAACCCTCCCCTCGACGATAAGCCTGTCATTTTGTTGCATGAGTCTTTCCGCCTGCGCATCAATGGATCGCTCGAGCGTCGGATCATTCGCTAGGTCTCTGTAAAAATCTTCTATAGCAATACCCCGCTCCTTTGCGAGTTCGCGAAACAATCCGCCCACATAGAAATAGGTGTAGCCAAGCTCCCGCGCGAGCCTGGTCGCGAGCACTGTTTTTCCTGCCCCGGGATGCCCGCTCATGCGTATGACGGCCATATGGGTAGAATCTAGAAAATAGAGTTTACTCATTCTAATCGCTAGTCACTGTTTATGCCACCTCCGCTTGGTAACAGGCTTCATCCTCCTTCGCTAAAGGTTTCGGTAAGGCAAGGGCTTCGGCGGGACTACAGCTTTTTCCATTATACGACTTCACTTTGGTAGCAGCTTTCGCAGTAGACAATTTCAGGACAATCGGGGGCGTATGAGGTTTCAAATGTGTTGGGGCAGTGATCTTTTTTATGAAAATGATCTCCCGTGTTCATATATATCTGCTTGTCGTCTTTAGTACCCGCACACTGGCACTTTCGCCTTTGCCATTTTAATGGATTCCGCACTGAAAGCCGTTTTTTATAACGACACCGGACACAGAGCCTTGGCAACGCAATATTAAAACGCTTAAGGAACGCATATTCCCTATCGATAATCCGATAGGCTTTTTTGCATACAGCACATCCTAGCACTTCTTTTAGAATTGAATCGTCCACTCCGCTCAGGTCATCCGACAGCGCCACAGATTCCTTTGTAATAGAGAATTCTTTCTCCTTGCTCTCGTACCAGGGATATCCTTCCTTTTCGGCTTTTTCGCGAGTAGTCGGATAGTAATCTATAGCTACGCTTTGACCATATCCGAGCGGTGAAAACTCCGGCGGAAAAAACTCACCGTAGCGATATACTCTCCCTTGTGCATCCGTATATGGCATGGCATTCATGTGTTCAATAATCTTTGCACGCAATAAGAAATATTCTTCTTTGGAGTATTGTCTATTTAAAATACAATACCGTTTTTTTCGAATTCCTACGCACCCAAAACAATCTTCAGCATTTTGGGCCTTCATACAATACTCGATATTTCGACATTCAGAATAACTCCCTGCAGAGAAGCGCACATTATGCAATCCCATCCCCGCATCCACCACTTCGTATATGAGGGATGAATTTGATCCCCAATTGGTGTAGTCATACGCGTCTTTGACCCCTTCGGCGAGGTTTTGTGCATAGCGAACATTTTCGAGTTCGCCGACTTCAAATACATCGTGCGCATTCTTAGAGTGATATACGTAGTCTCCGCTCACATCCAAATTATGAAGACCCTGATAGTTTTTGTGCGGCAATTTTAGCCATAGCACCTGTGTCTGGGCCATGGTTTTTTCAATATATGCATAGGAGCCCGTTTCAGCTTGCTCCACACGCTTTTTATATTCATCTTTCGTAAGCGGCTCGTTGAACCAGTGATACTGCTTGTGCCGTAGATTCACGCATCCGAAACAATCACTACAGTCTACACAGTCACGGGAAAACCAAACATTTCTGCATTGTGTGAGCCCGCTTCCAAAGAATGTTTGGAAACAATCACCTGCTTGATATACTTCGTAGCAAAGTTCAGACTGTATTGCCGCATATCCATCTACTAAGTCCTTGCCTTTCGCGAATCCGACGCTGTATAGGCAGTTTCCAGAATTATTCGCATTAAAACAAAGGTAGCAATTTTTGAGGTTATTCGCGTTATTCGAATAATCGCTATTGACAATTTCCGCGATTGAACGCGACGGCCACGGCACGGCATACATGAGTTCTCTGAATTGCTCAAAAAACGGGCGATTGAAGTCATATTTTCGCCCATATGCCATCGGATCCCAATCATCGCCTTGCCAATATTTGAGTTCGTATATTTTAATCTTTGACTCCTCGGGGTATGTGGAGAATGTTTCAACGCCTCGGTCATCTTTTTTACGATACAGATTTGATTGATTCCAGAACACCATCCTTCGCTTTGCTCGGCACTCCGGACAAAACGTCGGAGGGGGTACCTTCATTTTTTCGTAAAATGCAAAATCATCCGGTTCGATGGTGAACGCCTGCTTGCAATTCTGGCAATTTCTGGTTTCGGAGTTCATGCTTTTGGTTCGAGTTATACCACACATCATCCTTAAAAACTGGAGTTTTTAAGGATGATGTTGTTTATATCACCTCTTTTTGGTAGCAACTTTCATCCTCCTTCGCCAAAGGCTTCGGCGGGACTTCGACTTGCTTTTATACTACCTCACTTTGGTAGCAAGTCTCGCAATACACTATTTCCGGTCGGTCGGGGGCATAGGAGGTTTCAAACTCATTCGGACACTGACCGCTCTCGTGATGCGGATGCTTTACAGTATTTTTATAACTTGTAGCTTGTCCTGAGCTTGCCGAAGGATCACACATGCATTGACGGTGCCAGAGTTTCCAGGGATTCTTCTGCCTCAGCCGCTCGTAATGCCGGCAATTTGGGCAAAGCCGTGGCAACGGGAAATGATGCGTCCGATAAAATTCAAGCTCGCGCGACACAACTCGAAACGCACGCGTGCATTGATCCAAACATTTTCCGCCATGTGCGCACCCAATTGTTTTCTGAAGAATATCGTCTGGAATTTCTTGAATAGCATCCATTAAGTTCCCAGATTCTATATCAATCTTTGGATTTTTCTCATCAGGCTCGCGCCATACGAATCCTTTGGAAATAATTTCGTCTTTTGATAACGGGAAATATTCTTGAGCCAGACTGTCATTATACGGAAACGGACTCATTTCCGTGGGGAAAAACTCTCCATACCGATACACGCACCCGCGATTATCATACGGCATATCATTCATATGCTTCACGATGCGCGGGATGAATTCTTCATAGGCTTCTTTTGAGTACTGTCTGTTAAAAATACAATACTGTTTATCGCGAATGCCTAGACAACCAAAAAGATTGGATGAGCTCTTGCACCAGCCGGTGTAGCTTGAGTCATGGATGGCTCCGTACGAGGCAAGTGAAAACTTAAGATTTTGCTCCCCTTCCCCGCCGCTCACATACTCATACATCAATTCGGAGCCAACACCCGTATTACTCACATCCATAGCGTCCTTGAGGCGTACAACTCGCTGTCCATAGCGAACATCCTCAAGATCGTAGGCCTCAAAACAGGCTTTGGCATTTTTTACATTCGCCAATGCATCGCCGGTGGAGTTAGCGGATTTTACGATGTCGGCATACTTATGCAAAACACGCATTTTCAACTCACGAAATTCTTCCTTGAGCTTTTCTAGCTCAATCCAGCTTCCCGTCTGTATCTTTTTTATTTCAGTCTCATACTCATCTTTGCGTAGTTGCTTATTTCTGAAAATAAACTCGCCGTTCCTGATATTAGAGCTCATAAAGCAGTTTCTCGCGTTATGGCAATCAAAGAGAAACAGCGAATCAAGGCATGAACGAACTCTTAAAGAGTAGTGAACGTTAAAATTATTCGCATCGTAAATATTCCATGAGCATTGCTCCGAATCAGAAACATTTAAGCAATCAAACAGTTGGCGGGAGTGATCAATATTTTTTGAGTAAAATATTTCCTCTCCGCCCACAAGCGAAAAAGAAAGATAGCAGTCTTTCGCGTCACGAACGATATTCGAGTAGGGAGAATTAACGCACCTGATCTGATACAAGCTGAGGCGCGGAACGGTGTTTAGCAATTCCTTAAACTGGGCAAAAAACGATTTTGAGAAATCATACTCTCTGCCATACTGCATCGGATCCCACGCATCAGAGAACCAACACTCTTGGCAGAATATGGGAAAGGTACTGGAAGCCGGATAGCCGGAAAAAATGTCTTTTTTGCAATTTTCGCATTTTACTTTATAGAGACTCCGCTCATTTCTCCATGCAAAACGCCGCTGGATTCGGCATCCCGGACAAAACGTCGGCGCCGGGACTTTTATTTTTTCATAGAATCCAAAATCGTCCGGCTCGATAGTAAAGTCCTTTTTACAATTCTGACATTGTCGGTTTTCTGAATTCATAACTAGTGGCTAGTGGCTAAACCCTATTGGCTATTTATACGACTTCTGCCTGGTAACAGGCTTCATCCTCCTTCGCTAAGAGCTTCGGCGGGATTTTGCCTGTTTTTATATTATTTCACTTTGGTAACAGGCTTCGCAATACACTATTTCCGGTCGTTCGGGCGAATATGTCGTCTCAAATTCATTTAGGCAACGAACTGAGGCGTGAAAATGAGTAGTGGTGTTTTGATAAATATTGTTACCGTTATTACAATCGCATTGACGATGCCAGAGGGTATACGGATTCTTGAATTTAATGCGTGCCTGATTCCGACAGAAGAAACATTGCCGCGGCAAAGGAATATCCATTTTGCGATAAAATTTCAACTCTTCAGGAACAATTCTGAAGTTTCTCGAGCAGGTTATGCATGCAAATATATCATCTAGAACTGTGTCCGAAATATCTCGTATAGAGTCAGGAACGGTATCTAATGTTTTGGTTTCCTTTCCGGTCGTGAATTGCACCTTATCCTGCCACTTGAAGCCTTGAGCAATGGCCTGTTCCCTGATAAGTGGAAAATAAAATTGAGCAGAAGTTTCGTTGTAGCCAAAATTAGAAAGATGTGAGGGGAAAAACTCTCCGTATTCCCCCGTTTTTTTCATATGAGCGATAAGTTTCTCACGAAGTGCCTTGTATGTTGCCTTATCGTACAATTTGTTCAATATGCAATACTCTCCTTTTTTAAGGCCTACGCATCCAAAGAGGTGCTTTGAAGAATGGCAGTCCTGGCAGTAGGTAGTCTCCTGGCTTTTCCACGTGAAAATAGTGAAGAGCGCCCGGTAATCCATGTCGGGCGTGAGCCCTTCATATGACTGCGAAGTCTCCCCGCCCGTACAAAGATCATAACAATCTTTCAAAACATTTCCTGATTCAAAATATTTCGTATCTTCGTTCCCCCGGGCATTGAACGTGTATGTTGAGTTTTTGCAATTGAAAAGCGCATCACCGGTACAATGCACGGAGTTGCGGATATGGGCAAAACGGTGTGGGTATTGTTTGATAAATTCTCGGAATTCTTTTTCTGCACGTTGTACTCCGCTCCACGTATCAAGGTGATAACTCTCTATAATTTTGTGATATTCTTCCTTGCTGTAAGGCCTATTTTTGAAATAGTAACTCTTATTTCTCAAGCCATAAGACATGAAACAATTATTTGAACCGTGGCAGTCATAGCAAAACAGGCATTCCACTAATGACGATGCGTAGTAGCAATTTCGGCATTTGAAACAGCTTTCTAAAAAAATGCTTTCATAAATAGTCTGGCAATTTTGAAAGATATCGAGACCATCTACGATATCTTTAGCTTCCGGTCCCGATATTTCAAAAAAGTAATAGCAATCTTCATTCTTCCATGACATGGCTCCCATGTAGCAGTTCTTTGCAAATGAGACATTCTGCGTATATTCGCAATTAACGCTTCCGATCCCATCATCGTTCACCATACTCATAAGAGGCACTTCATTCAAGAGTTCTCGAAACTGCTCAAAGAATGGACGTGAGAAATCTATGTCACGCCCGTAGCTTTTTGCATCCCATGAATCCGACCACCAACATTTCTGACAATACACGGTCATCGGTTTATCGGGAGAATAAATGGATATAATGCCCCGCTTGCAAGAGTCGCACGTTCGGTTATAAAACGTAAGATCGTTCCGCCACGTCATGCGCCGCTGACGCCGGCAAACGGGGCAAAGTTTTGGCGACGGAACCTCTATTTTTTTATAGAAAGTCAGGTCGTCGTCATCGAGGGCGAAATTATTTTTGCATCGCGCACAGTTTTTAGTTTCCGTGCTCATACAGTTTCTTGTTGATAACAAGTTTCACAGTAGACGATTTCTTTGCGATCGGGCGCATAGCTCGTATCGAATTCATTAGGGCAGCGCGCCTCACCATGAAAATGGGACCCTCTGTTGATATAAGTAGTGTTCACTGAAGTTTTTCCGGCACAATTACACTTCCGATGCCATAACTTCCGAGGATTTCTAAGGGCAAACCGATCAGTGCGGCGACACGGAAAACACTTTGAGGGTATCGGAACGCCGAGCTTCCTATACAAACCAAGTTCGAGAGGAGTCATACGAAATGCAGTTGTGCATTCCTCATGCAAACGCTTTCCTTCTTCAGTCAGCTGAGACACACATTGAATTACTTCTTCAGTTATGGAGTCGGGTGTATCGGCTATCCTTTGAGGAATAGCGCCCGTCTCCATGGTTGGCTTATAATTACGCTCTTCTTTTCTGTCATACCACGTGTATCCTTTTTTTAACGCCTCTTCTTTGGTGAGCGGGAAATATATCTGCGCCACCGACTCGTTGTATCCAAACGGAGAAAATTTTTCAGGGAAGTAATTTCCCCATTCTCCTGTTTTCTTCATGTGTTCGATAATCTTTGCTTTCAAGAATCCATATTCTTCTTTAGCGTACGCTTTATTCAAAATGCAGTATTGTTTTTGACGGAGGCCAAAACAGCCGAAACAATCGCTCAGCGAAAAAGACATGTCGCAATAATAACAATCAGTCATAACCCAAGAGCTCCTCAATACCATACAACGGGTAGCCGTTGCTACTCCTTGTAATTCGTAACAACGTTCAATAGTAAGAACCTCGGTAATATCCAGACTATCGGTCGTAAGTCCTGCGTCCTGCATATATGCCGTGTCTTTGTTGTCGTTGCAGTTAAAATTCAAACGGGAGTTCTCGATATTCTTTATATAATCGCCGGTTGAAGAAAATATTTTCGTGCCATGATAATACTTTCGCGGCAAACCTTGTATGAGCTCCTGCTTCTTCCTGAACATCTCTGCCACAGCATTCCTGCTCCCATCAAAGCTGTTCAGCCGTTTTTCATATTCCTCTTTGGAAAGTTGTTCGTTAAACCAACAATATTGTTTATTGCGCATCCCCACGCATCCAAAACAGTTGATGCAACCATGACAGTCACTTGAAAAACTAACTGATACGCAATCAAAACAATCCTCGCACCACCTGCACGAAGAACACCTCCAACAATTCATGCATTCATAGCAGAATTCGCTTTTGCCGAGAATTGAGCAGTCTGCCGAGAAATAACAGTTATCTTGATACCAGTTCCCGTACATGCACTTCTCGCTACTGCCGCTCGCAGAAACCATGTAGCAATCTTTGTTGTATTGTGATTGGTTGCTGTACTCCGAATTCACGCTATCGAATGCTACAAGCGCGAGATGCGGGATGGTGCGCCGCATTTCATCATATTGTTCAAAAAACGGACGACTAAAATCAAAATCCCGCCCATACGACAGTGGATCCCACGTATCGCTTTTCCAAATATCTTGCTTATAAACGGGGAACGGTGCGTCAGGACGATAGATGGAAACGATATTTTCTCCCGTAAAATCACACTTCCTGCGGTACAAACTCCATTCATTGCGATCCAAAAGCCGCCGAATATAACGGCACTGCGAGCAGAGCGTTGGTGGAGGTACTTTAATCTTCTCGTAGAAAGTGAAGTCGTCCGGTTCAATGGTAAAGTCTTTTTTACAATTTTGGCAATTCTTTGTTTGTGCTTCCATGTCGCTTTATTATCGATTTCTACTTACGCTACTTCTGCCTGGTAACATGCCTCGCAGTACACAATTTCTGGCCTATCAGGTGCGTACGAGGTTTGAATCGCGTTACCACATTTTGAGCAGGTGCGATCATACAAAGCTATAGGGCTTAATTGATGTATTCGGTCGCGATCACGACACATCGGGCAAGTTCGCGGAGCCGCGATTTGAAAGCGCCGATAAAAACCAAGTTCTTTTTCAATAAGACGATAATTCTTTCCGCAGCTTTCGCATTTTAAAATATCTTTTAATATATCATCAGTAATATCCTTAATATGATCAGGGAGCGTTGCCGTTGCAGGTTGGTACTCATGAACATCTGGATCCCTCCAAGAGAATCCACTCTTTATTGCATCATTTTTTGATAAAGGCTGCAGCGTGTCCGCATACGTCTCATTGTACGTCCAGGGACAGAGTTCATTTGGAAATAGCTCTCCATAACCATACATTCTCCCCAAGGAATCTTTATACGGCATCTCAGTCATCTGCTCTTTAATAAGCTTTACCAGCTTTTCATACTCTTCTTTCGAATACTGCTTATTCAAAATGCAGTATTCTCCGCTCCGGATTCCTACGCATCCGAATAAATTTCCTGAACTCATGCACCCAAAGCAATATTCGATATCATGACATCTATAATCCCATACGCTGAAACGCACATTATTGATATTTAAACCTACCCAGCAAGAGTCATATACCCACTCCGCACCGTCGCTGAAAACTGAATAGTCATAACAATTTGCCGTAGGACCAACTTTTAAAAATTGCGAATACCGCACGTTCTCTGCGTTTCGCGTCATGAAGGAATCATGGACATTTTTCGAATTATAAATATAGTCCCCCGTTACGTCAGTATTTTTTGAACCATGCATGAATCGCTTCGGCTGTGATTTTATGAATGTTCCAACTTTCTCCGAAAATTCCTTCACGAACGCTGCTGAACCGAATCCTAATTTTTTCTTTTCTGCCTCATATGCTTCCGGCGTATATGGCTGATTGAAGATATAGTAATTTTTGTTCCGCAAGTTTACGCATCCGATGCAATTTGAACAGCCGGCCAAATCTTTTGAAAACCAAATGTCATGACAATTTTCGCAGTCTTGCGAATAAAAAGTCTGGTAGCATTTTTGCAGCCCAATCGAGTTATAGGAAAGCTCAATAAAATTTGAATATGAAATGTCGAATGAATTTCGAGCATCTACAATGACATTCAGATAAGCGCTATCTTCGCCTTTTGTGGTACGGAAACATAAGTAACAATTCTTGAGATCAGTAGCTGCATTTGAATATTCGCTGTTTATTAAACGTGAATATTCCGTCATTAATGACGGAAGAGGAACTTCGCGGAAAAGTTCTCGAAATTGCTCGAAAAATGGCCGAGAGAAATCGTAATCTCTGCCATAACTTTTTGGATCCCATGCATCAGACCACCAAATGTCCTGTCGATATACTTTGTGAGGGGAGTTTGGATGGATAGTAGAGATAACCATATCCCCGCTTTTGTCGCATTTTCTCTTATACAAAACCCTGTAGCCTTGCCAAGCAAACCGACGAATCATGCGGCATTGCGGACACCATGTCGGCGCCGGGACATGCATAGCCTCGTAGAAAGTGAAGTCGTCCGGCTCGATTGTGAACGATTGCTTACAGTTTTGACAGATCGAAGATACTGAGCTAGTCGAAGTATTTTTTGTTTCAGTATTCATATAATCTCTGCTTGATAACATTGCTCACAATACACTATTTCTGGACGATCGGGGGCATAGGAGGTTTTGAATTGGTTCGGGCATGAACCCTCAGAATGAAAATGTTCTGTCATATTTTTATACACGCCATTTTGTGAATTATTACCCTTACAATCGCATGTCCGCGCCCATAATGTATAAGGATTCCGACTGCGTACTCTCTCCATGTGCCGACAATTAAAGCACATCTGTGGCACGGGAAGGTTGGCTTTCCTATAAAATTGAAGCTCCGAGGGAGTCAGTCGGAACGCGCCTGCACACTGGTCATTACACTTACCCTCATGCAGGCAGCCGATGATTTGATTTAAAATGGCATCATTTGTTTCACTTATTTTATCGGGAAGTTCTGATGCGTGAATGGTTATCTTATGGTTTTT
>JAGVPS010000110.1 GCA_020052135.1 Minisyncoccota bacterium | reverse complement strand
TTTTACTATGTTAAGGGACGATCGTCCCTTAACATAGTAAAACATTGTTACAGATAAAGAAAAACACTAGTTCTTAGAGTAGTCGCGATGATTCACGGGGCACGTTTTCCTCCTCCTCTGTTTCAAGTGTGGGGCCTTCTACGAGCTCGGGCGTTATACCTGCGGATTCACCGCTGATTTTCAACACATCTTTGTCAATCTTCGCGAATTCCTTATAGGCATGGTTATACGCGCCCACGGTGTTTGATAAATTCTTTCCGATTTTTTCAAAATAATCGTCGTATACTTTAAGATGCCGAGTGAGATTTACCACATGTTTGATGATCTCTTTGGTTTGCTCGGAGATTTTTTGATTTTTTAATCCCTGCAGTACCGTCTGGAGATACGCGAGGAAGGATGTTGGGGAAACAATTATGACATGCTTCTCTCCTGCATAGGAAACTAAATTGCGGGTTTCGTCCTGAACAGCGCCGACTTTATTGATAAGCAAATCGTAATACACCGCCTCGGACGGAATAAACATAAATGCGAAATCCATCGTCCCCTCGGCCGGTTTCACGTATTTTGAGGTTTCATCAATGCGAGTTTTCAAATCAGCAATAAATGCTGATTCATATTTTTTCCGTTCCGGTGAGCCAAGAGCGGATTCTAAAATGCGGTTGTAATTCTCTAAACTGAACTTTGAGTCAATGGGAATAATCCGCTTATCGATAATAACCACCGCATCAACAATGACTCCGTCTTTAAACGGGTACTGCATCTGGTATGTCCCTGGCGGAAGTACATTTTTTAAAACCGTTTCTAGGTAGTACTCCCCCAGCACGCCGCGCTGTTTCGGATTTTTTAAAATATCCTGAAGATTTTTCAGCTGGTCGGCGAAATTCACCACCTGCTTATTCGTTTCATCGAGACGCGTGAGCCGCTCCGTCACATCGCGAATGATCTTCGCGCTTTCACTCGATTGATGTTGCATCGCGCGCATTGACTCAGCAAGCTTTGCGTCAATGACCCGAGATGATTCCCCGAGCTTCGTATCGAGCATCCGCGTCACCTCCGCGACCTGATTTTGCAAAAGCAAAAGCGATTTATCGTCCCCTTTTCCCTCGGGCTTTTGCTGTTTTTTCAAAAAGAAAAAAATGCCGGCAAATCCCGCAATTAAAACCGCAACAATAACGCCGAAAAAAAGAGGGTTCATAACCTCCAGTATACACCGCGCCAACCGAATGGTATATCAACCGGAGAAAAACTATCTCCTCGTCCAGTAATTCAAGCACCGATCAGAACCGCAGTGTAAAACTTTTAAATCTCCATTGGTAAGATGATAATACGAGATAATCGGGAGACCATCAACTCCAATAGCAAGCGAAATATTTTTGAAGCCAGACCCGAGCGATTCAAACGATGAAATGGTATTACCCTCGCCACAAGAACTGTCACCGCACTTTACAAAAGCTAATGGAGAATTCAGATCATATGCAATAACAGGTAGACCATCAACACCCACAGAAAGAGCGAGTGCACCAGCCAAACCAGAATCAACTGTTTTCTTTCCGTCCAATGAACAATTAGCTTTGGTACATTTATCAATAATAAGATCTCCGCCCTCATAAGTTGCGGATACCGGAAGACCATCTGGAGGAATAGCAAATCCAACAATACCTCCACCAATAGGACTGCTCAATAATTTTAGGTTTTTTCCTGTACACGCACTATCTGTGCATTCGGCAAGACGAAGACCGGTACTGCTATAAATCATAGCAGGAAATCCTTGCGTATTTAAGGAAATAGAAGGCGCTCCTCCATTTGTGGAATCCATTGTTATAGGAATGTTTTCAGAAGAACAAAATGCATTGCCGCATTTAATAATTTTCGTATCGCCATCACTAAAGGCAACAATAGGGTTGCCATCAGTGCCGATAGTAATCGCTGTATTTACTGCACTCCCGAAAGTACCGAGAGAAGAAATAGTATTACTCGTGGTAGGGAAACAAGAAGCAGTACCACATTTAAGAACCTTTAAACCCCCACTCGTATCGTAATAAAAAATAACTGGCATACGATCCCCTCCTATGGCAATTGAATTGAAAGTACCTACATTTCCCACCGAATCAACCGTAGTAATAATATTTGAAGAAACTGGAGCACAGGTAAGAGTGCCGCACTTTAAAACCTTCAGATCTAAATTAGTCGAATCATAGTAAGAAATGACAGGAAGACCATCTGCCCCTATAGTGAGAGAATTATATTTTCCAACATCAGTACTTGCGCCATCTACCACGGTAAACTTATTTTGGAGAGGAATTCGGTTGTTCCAATGAAGCTGCTCTGGAGTTCCCCCTAAAGTCACTCCCCCTTCCACGCTCAATTTAGACAAAGGGTTTGTGGTACCAATGCCAACATTGCCCGTGTTGTCAATTGACATGAAATCATTGAATCCAAGGTCATTACTGATTTTGAATTTATTTTCAGAAACATCAATACCCAGAATAAATTGAGTAATGGAATAACCGCCAAGTTTAATTTGCGGATCTACGTTTTGATTGGATCCACTGCCTAATATTGAAAGATAGGGGGCGTTGGTGTCTCCGCTCGCTCCTCCACCTATCTGAAGAAAATTTGAACCACCGGTGCCGGTATTTTTAATAGTCAATCCGAGTGCCGCAGAATTATTGCTTTTCAGAATGCTAACGTTACCGCTACCATCAGTCGAAAGTGACCCCGCGCCTCCCGGAGGGTCAGAGCTTGGATCCGTCCAGCCAAACGCGATATTCCCTACCACAAAGAGCAGGAGGATCGCGAGCACGCTGTGCCCGAATGTTAAAATATGGGATGAACTTTGTTTTTGAGTATCGGTATCCATATAGGGAGGAATAAAAATAGCGGACTTGCTATACTATATCAGTATACAGAAAAAGATTTATCTCACCCATCCTGCGGGTGTGTACAACTTACCCATGAAAAAATTTCAAGAGAAGATTACCTGGATTGACATTACCGACCCGTCAAAAGCAGATATTGAGGAAATTAAAAAAATCCACCAATTTCACCCGATTATTTTGGATGAGCTTCTACAAGTCTCCGCGCGTTCACGGGTAGAGAACTACGATGATTATCTCTTCCTTACCTATCACCTGCCCGTGTACGATCCGATACAAAAAACCTCGCTTCGGACAGAGATAGATTTTCTCATCACCAAGGATACGGTTATTACCGTCCGCTATGGCGACATAGAACCCCTGGATGCGTTCGAGGGGCACTTGAACTCAAGCGCCGAGTTCCGGGAACAGGTGCTCGGGAAAAGCTCACTCATACTTACCCATAATCTTCTGCAAAGCATCATCGCGTTCTCGCTCCGCCAGCTCCGGCATATAGAGGAGAACATCAGCGTTATCTCAAGAGAAATTTTTAAGGGAAATGAACAAAAACTACTTGCGCGAATTTCATATGTAAAACGCGACGTGTTCGATTATCGTCTGATTAGTCGGCCTCAAGAAATTCTGCTCTCATCGTTACGGAGCGTCGGGCCGGACTTTTGGGGAAAGCAAGCAGCCATCTACCTCGACGACCTTATCGGCGATAACCTCAAAACGCAACAGCTTATAGAAAATTATCTTGAGGTCGTTGAAGCGCTCGAATCTACTAATGCACAGCTTTTAAACGCAAAGACCAATCGCGTTATGCAGAACTTTACTGTCCTTGCGTTCCTTACCTTTCCGCTCGTGCTCTTTACCTCCATCTACGACGTTGCGGCGCGCACGGCTGAATTTTGGGTGGGTTTTGGAAGCACGCTCCTCGCAACCATACTCATCATCATTCTCTTTAAACGGCGCGACCTCATTGCATGAAATCGGAAACACTGACGCTCTATAATACGCTCTCTGGGAAAAAGGAGCTTTTTGAAATCCCTCGGCGGCCGGTCAAGCTTTTTGTCTGCGGCCCGACCGTGTACGACAAAAGCCATATTGGCCATGCTCGGACGTATATTTTTTTTGACGTGTTCGTCCGCTATCTTAAGCATATCGGCGCCTCTGTCTATTATCTACAAAATATCACCGATATAGACGACAAGATCATCCGGCGCGCGGATGAGATGCGCATGGACGCACGTGCGCTTGCCCTAATGTTCACCAAACAGCATATCGCCGACATGAAACGCATTGGCGTCAAAAGCGTCACGCGCTACGCGCCTGCCACGCACGAGATTAAAACGATTGTGAAACAAGTTCAAACACTGATTGAAAAAGGCTACGCCTACCAGATTGAAGGCGATGGCTGGTATTTTGATGTATCTAAGTTTGCGGAATATGGAAAGCTTTCCCACCGTACAGCGGTGAGCGCAGAAGATTCTGTTTCCCGTATTGACGAAGGAGTAAATAAAAAAAATCGGGCAGATTTTTGTATTTGGAAGTTTAAGCGTGAAGGCGAACCGTCGTGGAGGGCGCCCTTTGGCGAGGGCCGTCCGGGATGGCATATCGAGGACACCTCAATTTCCGAAAAATATTTTGGGCCACAATATGGTCTCCATGGAGGCGGACTCGATTTAAAATTTCCGCATCACGAAGCGGAAATTGCTCAGCAGGAAGCCGCGTCCGGGAAAAAACCGTTTGTGAAAATTTGGATGCATGTGGGAATGCTTACCGTAAAAGGCGAAAAAATGGCAAAGAGTGTCGGGAATTTTATTACTATTGAAGATTTTTTGAAAAAACATTCTGCGCAAACGCTCCGATGGATTGTGCTTACGCATCACTATCGATCCCCGCTCGACTATACCGATACGCTCGCCAAGGAAGCAGTGAGTGCGCTTCAAACCATTGAGGAGTTCATTGCAAAAACATCTCTTCTTAAACGAGCGGACACCATGACCGCAATAACAGAGCGCATTCACGAAGCTTCGGACACTTTTCATGCCGCGCTTCAAGATGACGTCAATACCCCCGAGGCACTCGCGGCTATCTTTTCTCTCATTAACGATCTAAATACTAAGATTTTTACCCTAGGGAAGACCGATGGCAGGGAAATAGCTCGGTGGATTAAGGGTTCTTTGGGCATTTTAGGCATATTTATTACCCTCCCCCGCCTTCCATTTCGCGTGAAGCGACTCGCTAAACAACGCGAGCTATTCAGGATTCATAAACAGTTTATTCAAGCAGATGAGATGCGTACGCAGATGGATGCGTTAGGATATACCGTAGAGGATACGCCCCTTGGTCCGTTGGTTCTGAGGAAAATGTAAAATGCAAAAATCAAAGTTTAAAATACTGGTAGTTCTTTGTTTCTCTCAGAACATTTTAGAATTTTAAATTGTCATTTTTCATTTTGATATTTACATTCTAAATTTACTTAT
>JAGVPS010000103.1 GCA_020052135.1 Minisyncoccota bacterium | reverse complement strand
TAAAACCATCGCAGAGCACATTTGGAAACCTCTCCCCGCATATACTCGGGTTTTCGCTTCCGGTAACGACCGTGTGCGGCGATCAACAAGCAAGCTTGGCGGCGGCGGGGACGCATCAAGGCACCACAAAAGTAACCTATGGCACCGGCACGTTTATCCTCCAGTCGCTTGGTGTGCATTTCAAATTATATCCGGACTTTTATACTACGCTTATACCGCACCCACAGCAGCCCTGGTATGCGCTCGAGGCAAAAATCGAGCAGTCGGGGAAGCGCATACAAGACGCGATCAATGAATCCAAGCCCCTGACGCCTATTCTCAACCACATTGTCTGCACGGTAAACGCCTATATCAAAAAACTTCCGCACAAACCAGCAAAGCTTATTGTTGACGGAGGTATCACGCAAAGCGCGGAACTTTTGAAACTACAACGTATCGCTTCCGGAATCTCGGTACAGCCGCAAAAAATATTTGATGGTACCGCGCTTGGCATCGCAACATTAATGCAGGAGGCATCGGTAAGCCCGTAAGTTCGCGTGGTATACTTTTTCTATGGACTACTATCCGCCTCTTAAACGACGCGTATTACCTCCTCCGCCACAGTGGACTAAGGCGCTTGGCGCGGGCATTGTCGCTATGGGGCTTGCGATCGGCACGGGCGAACTTATCCTGTGGCCGCACCTGGTGATTAAATATGGTCTGTCACTCCTTTCGTTCGCGCTCATCGGTATTGGTTGTCAGTTCGTGTTGAATCGCGAGATCATCCGGCACGAGCTCGCGACCGGCGAGGGATTTTTTACCACATCAGCCCGCATCTTCCGCTGGAGTGTTTTTTTCTGGCTTCCCGCAGCGCTTCTCATCTATATATGGCCGGGGTGGGCATCCGCAATCGGTACGACACTCAGCGCCCTTTTCGGATTTGGTGCGCACATATTTTGGTCGTGGGTCACGCTCGCGCTCGTGCTCGTACTTACGTTTTCCGGCAAGGCGGCGTACGGCATGCTTGAGCGATCTTTGAAAGTTATTGTTCCCACTTTTTTTGTCATCCTCGTAGTCATCAGCGCATTTAATCTTTCCTGGGCGGATTTTATAGCGGCAATCAAGGGAACGTTCTCATTTGGTAGCTGGCCCCAGGGTATAGACATTAATATCCTGCTAGGCGCCATCGTGTTCTCTGGCGCGGGCGGGATGCTGAATCTTGCCTTTTCGCTCTGGTATCGGGACCGGCAGATGGGCATGGGAGCGTATGCCGGCCGCATTACAAACCCGATCACTGGTAAAAATGAAGCGATTGCGGCAACCGGATATACCTTTGACACTTCGGATGAAAACACCATGCATACATGGCGGAACTGGATGCGCTATGTCACCGTTGATCAGGGAGTCATTTTCTTTTTTCTCGGTTTTATAACTCTTTTTCTCCTCAGCGCGAACGCGTACTTTGTGCTCCGTCCCATGGGGCTCATTCCCGAAGGATTGCAAGTTGCGGTGGTACAGGCAAATATTTTCGGCAACGTGCTTGGTCCTTGGGGATTCAAGCTCTTTCTCGTCATGGCATTCCTTATGCTCTTTTCCGTCATGTGGGCTGTTATCGATGCGCTGACCCGGATGGTATCAGACATGATATATACGAACGCGCACGCAGGCCCGTTTCAAAAAGTATTTGTTCCGTTTAAGCGATTCTCCATGGGGCAACTGTATTACGCGATTATTGTGCTCGTCGTGCTTGCCGGAGCCGTACTCGTGCCCTTAAAACAGCCACTCGCGCTTCTCGTTATTTCAGGCGTTTTGTCCGGACTCACCATGGCGCTTTATACGCCACTTATTATTTTTATGAATAACGTCCATTTGCCAAAACCGCTCCGTCCGTCATGGTTCACTAATATTGTTATGGTAGGCGTCGCGTTTTTCTATATATTTTTTGCGTATAAAGTCATCGCGCAATATATCGCGTAATGTTGAAAAAGTCTGCCGTAGTATGGAAAAAAATAGGTCAAACGCCACTTGAGGCAACCGAAGAGTATCGCGTGAGAGAAAAACTAGGCGTGGACATCCCGCTTGCGTATGCAGGCCGGCTTGATCCGATGGCCGAAGGAAAGCTTTTGATTTTAATAGGGGACGAATGTAAAAAGCTAAAAGCATATACCGGTCTTGATAAAGAATATGAATTTCAGATTCTTTTCGGCTTTTCGAGCGACACGGGCGATGTATTGGGGCTCGCTGAATCTAACGCGCTGTCTTTGGTTCCTAATCAACGCGCGATAAAACGCGCGGCAAAAAAGTTCATCGGTGCGCAAAACTTTGCATATCCTCGCTTTTCATCGAAAACTGTCAACGGAAAACCGCTTTACAGATGGACGCTTGAAAATCGTTTGCACGAGATAGAGATCCCGATGCGCGCATCAACCATCTATGCTATTCGTCTGCTCGAGATGCGTATGGTACAAAAGGAAGAACTTGAACAAGAGATTTTTAATAAGATTCATTCACTCGCTCCAGTGACTGATCTAGACAAAGCATGGGGTGCTGATTTTCGCCGTCAGCCGATACTCGTGCGCTGGAAAGAAATTTTTGTAAATACCAATACCGATGAATTTTACATCGCACGTCTCAGCGCAATCGTTTCGAGCGGCACCTATATCCGCACGCTCGCGGAAAAAATTGGAGAAGCGTTAGGCGTTTCTGGGCTTGCGTACTCCATCACGCGAACAAACATCGGAAAATATATGCATTTCAAATCGTTTGGCTTTTGGACGAAGAGTTTTTAAGAGGTTTGTTATGCCTTTGGTAAAAGGTTGCAGTTTCTATTTACAAAAACCATTTGATGATTTATGCTATTTTGCAGATCTCACAACCTTCTCGGTAAGGTTGTGCAATATCCGAATTCTAACACCACCGGAAGGAAGTAGTAGATGACTCGCAAAACACTTGAAGATCGAACTCGCCTGAATCTTGCTCTATCCGGAGACATCAAGGACAAAATTGGCGCTCTCCAAAATCAGATCGGCGCCGATAGCATGACAGAAGTTGTTCGGAGAGCGGTCGAGGCCTTCCAGATACTGATCGTTGTGCGAGACAATGGGGGAAAAGTGTTCGTACAATCTACTCCTCGCGGCAAGCGAGAAACTCTCTTTCTGATGTAGGGTGACCGTTGAGAAATCAGCGGTTTTTTTTATTTCAGTAATAGGGGAATCTTCGTTAAAAAATTGTGCGCATCCGAAATTCGCCTTGTTTTTTTGTAAAAAAATGACGAGGGGTGAACCTCGCCAAACGCCCGTGGGCGTCAAGTAGTGAAGGGCCGAGCAGGAAAAACGCACGTCCTCTGTTTGTGCCATTCCTGGTGGCAGAGACGGCAGAGGTCATACTCGGTGACATGCTGCGGGTCTTCGTAGACAAGACTCCTCCGCGTAGCCATTCTCGGACAGCAGTTTTTCATGCATGGATTTCCGGGCTCGAAGAAGTAGGGAAGCAGAAACACTCTTCTCACTCTCAAGTCCATCTTTTGGAAGAGTTCTATGGCATACTGCTCGCGAGCGATACGGCTACTGGTTCTTCCAAGGCTTCTCGGAACAATACCCACGGGGCCTGACACTCTGAGACACAAACGCATCACATCGTACTCATCAAGGACAATTTTGACGATGCGACTAAGGCCTCTTCCGTGGACAGCGACAACTCTACCGTCTGCTCCAAAGCAAGGATGCTCTGGGTCGGCGACGAAAACCTCCTCATCTACAGAAAATGACAATGTGCCCTCCTAAAAAAACCGCCCTGCCAAATAGGAAAGTAGCAACTATAACCTAATCTCTTATAAAAAGCAAACCGTTCCGATAGTCCGCTTTGGTTTAAAGCTTTTGAATTTCTTTCAGATCTTTATCTGGCAGGTAAAGAATAAGGAGTCCCACAACAATGCCGCCGAAGGCTGTGAGTATGTGGTCGCCTCCAAAAAAGAACCGATCAATGCCATCCAAGAGTATCCACATGCCCCGCCAAATGAGTACAAGTCCAATGACAATGCCTATATTGCGTGCGAAGTAGCGCACGAGCGATTCTGCTTTCTTCATATATATAAGTATAGCGTATGGGGAAGTGGGAGCAAAAAATTAACACGTCGTAAAAAACCGGATATCTTTACACACTGGATCAGTACTGTGACAATGTTTCGGCGGCACGCGCATCACGGATGCGCATGTCGCCTATTTTTTTAGGTTCGTTTTTTTGAATATTATATGTTTTTCAGAACATTAGGAGTATAGTAAAAGAAGTTATTTGATTTTTCGATTTTCTATCCCAAGTTTACAAACATAAGGAGCGTGAGGTGAAAAATGAGACGGCTGTAGTTGATGAGAAATACGATAAACCAAACTGGATGAACATCGTGTTTCTTTCTTTGGTGCACCTGCTTGGAGTGTGCGGAGTAGTATACGCGACATTTCACTTTTCGTGGCCCACTATCATTCTTGCGGTGATCTTCTTCTGCCTGCGTGCGCTCGGCGTCACCGGGTATCACCGCTACTACACGCATCGCGCGTACGAGTGTTCTAGAGTTGTTCAGATTTTTTATTTGCTTTTTGGAGCGGCGTCGTTCCAAAATTCAGTTATGAAGTGGGCATCAGACCATCGGAATCATCACGGGTTCACGGATACCGATCAAGATCCTTACGGAGTCAATCGTGGGTTTTGGAACTCACACATAGGATGGGTGCTCAGGGTTGGCCGCCCGATTGATTTTAGCAATGTGAGAGATCTTGAGCGTGATGCGTTGGTTGCGTTTCAACATCGCTGGTACGTTCCCATTGGTCTCGTAGTAGGGGTTGTGCTTCCGGTACTCCTCGGTTTCCTCTGGGGCGACCTCGTGGGTGCGTTTCTCATTGTTTCAGCATTGGGACTCACCCTCCAATATCACGCGACGTTTTCAGTAAATTCGTTTGCACACCTTATCGGCACGCGCCCGTATCTTCAAAACATTTCTGCGCGAAATAGTTGGCTTGTTTCCGTGATCACCTTTGGAGAGGGCGGTGGGCATAATCGACACCATCGTTACCCCGGGGATTACAGAACAGGGATCCGTTGGTGGAGCTTTGATCCGCCAAAATGGTTTGTGTGGAACCTCTCAAAAATTGGTCTCACGTGGGATCTGAGAGTAGTATCATGAATACGAGCTCGCTTATATACGTATCGCGGGCTCATTTTTTTCTAATTTTAATGAGTTATAAGTTATTAACAGCCATGTATATAATGTATATATTTCATATGGTAGAATATATACATTATTATTAATACAACTTATATGGACAAAGTAATTTCCCGGCTCACCGGGAGCCAAAAGCGGTTTTACGAAACATTAAAAACCTATATTAGTAAGAAGGGAAAATCTCCTACAGTTTCTGAAATGGTAAAGCTTATGAAGTTTTCATCTCCGCGATCCGTCACACAGTATTTGGAGTCGCTTGAGGAAAAGGGATTGATCCGCAGGTGGCGGTATAAAAATAGGGGCATTGAGCTTCTTGGTTTAGCCGGCAACGCGAGCACTGAAACCATAAACATCCCAGTCATCGCATCAGCCGGGTGCGATCAGATGAGTATTTTTGCTGAGCACACATTCGATGATTTTATCTGCGTGGACAAAACGCTCCTTGCCGGGCGGAAAAAGGAAAAAATAGTAAGTATCCGCGCGATTGGAAATTCTATGGATGAGGCAGGCGTGCGTGATGGCGACTATGTGCTTGTGGAGGTCACGGAAAATCTGCAGGACAACGATGTGGTGGTTGCGGTCATTGATAATTTTGCGGTTATCAAAAAGCTCACGATTGCGAACAACGCCGTCATCTTAAATCCTGTTTCCTCCGATTCTACCTATAAGCCGATTATTTTGCGCCGCGAGTTTAAGCTTTTTGGCAAAGTGATAGATATTATTAGAAAGCCGCAGAAAGGCGAGATCGAGGTGGTGCCGATTTATGAGACACCGGAGGTGTGAGTTAGCCACTAGTATTTTTTGTTGAAGATCATGATACATTACGAGTTATTGATTTCATAGATCCCGCGTGATCTAATGAGATTATGTCGCAGGTAATTACGACAATACTATTGGACAATACCCCAACAGGCCTTCGGCTTATTGAAATGGCTAATTGGTCGGGTAAAGCTTTTGTTGTACCTAGAGGAAAGCTTGGGGAATTACGCTCTCGAGAAGACGCGCAACAACCGGGCCTCTATTTTCTTTTTGGAGAAGGGAAGGAGCTCTCAACGGCTTATATCGGTCAATCAGAGAACGTAGCGAGTCGTCTCTTATCACACGATTCAAATCGTAAAGAAGATGAGTGGAATATTGCAGTTGTTTTTGTGGGGCAGCTTGATAGTACGTTTATCAAATATTTGGAAAGTATTTCACTCGATCTTGCAAAAAAGGCAAATAGATATGAAATTTTTAACAATTCTTCTCCGAGGGAGAACAGACTTTCTGAATCTCAAAAGATCGTTGTTAATGAATATTTTGAGAGAATTAAGCTCATTATGGGTTTGCTTGGATATTTTGTATTCGATGTCATAAGCGAATCTATTGCTGATAAAATTATATATATGCTAAAAGCAGAAGACGCAGATGCAAGAGCTCAATTACTTGAAGACGGAAGTCTGAATGTTTTCAAAGGATCACTTGCTAGAATTCGAGAAACAGATGCTTTTTTTGGATGGTCTAAGGTAGCGCGGAGAAAATTTTTAGAGGATGGTACATTAATAAAAAACGATAATAGTGCTTCATATCTTTTCACTCGAGATGTTGTTTTTAATAGTCCAACGGCCGCAGCAGCAACAGTAAAAGGAGCGCCAATTAATGGATGGACTGCATGGAAAGATGAGCAGGGAAAGACCCTTGATGAAAATGTTAGGAAATAATTTATATCCCATCAGTTTCAATCAATAAATTGTAAAAAGTGTGGAGAGATAGATATTCCTAATGAAGAAAATAGACAGGTTTGCGAACAAATGTGGCGACATATGAATCGTGGCAAAAGTTAATTTATGAGGCATAAATATTATCGGAAAAAGTTAACGAAAAAGGAGAGTAATATTATTATCGGAATTTTGGCGCTTTTCTCGCTGGGTCTATGGAATTTTTATAAAGCGAATCCACAGAAAATCTATATCCATTTTGGATATGTATTTTTCGCTACCATCGGATTCTTTTTAATTAGACATTTAATTCGTAAATATAAAAAAAGAAATACACCGCTTTATTCTAGTATTAAACTTCAAAATAATGAGCATGGTAATGAACCTTCTTCACATTCAGAATCTAAAATAGGACAAACAAAATATTCTCGTCTTCTGTGGGCGGCTTTAAAAGAGCGAGGACTTGATGCAATAACAGAGTATAACGATGGTCATAAGCATATTGATATCGCAATTCTTTCAGCTAAATTATATATAGAAGTTGATGGTGTTCAGCACGCAGAAAACATTGGTCAAGCTATAGCTGATTTGAAGAGAGATAATTATTCAGATAAGGAAGGTTTTAGAACGATCAGAATTTCAAATGAATCAATTCATCAGAATTTAAATGAAATTGCAGATGAAATAGCTAAACAGGCGCATGAAAGATAGCCACCAAAAAAATTTCAAACGTGTGAATGCGGGTGTGGGTTTTGAACTAAACCATACCTGCCGACAGCAGGTGGCACGCGAAGCTCGTTAAATCGGCAACGTATTCAACTACAACATTCCAACATTCTACAGAATATTGGAATGTTGGTGGAAAAGGAGTATGCTTAAGGTATGCATAAAACATCAAAACAGCTCGAGCATTATTTTAAAGGAGCGGCTAATCACTGGCGCATTTCAATTTTGATCATGGTCGGTGAAAACGACGGCGTTGCCGTTGAGGGAATTGCTGATGCACTCAAAGGAAACTTTAAAACCATCTCACAGCATACGCGCTCATTGGTCCATGCAGGACTCCTAAACAAAAAGTACCAAGGCCGCCAAGTAACGCACTCACTCTCCCCCTACGGCAAATCCTTTCTTAAATTTATGAAATCATTCTAACATTCTGTAGAATGTTAGAATGATGTAATGGCGTTGTTCAATATTTCCCAAGAAATTCTCGGGTGTGGTAAAATAAACCCATATGAAAAAAACCACTATTATCCTTATAGTTATTATTCTTATTAGCATTGGGGCGTACTTCTTGATGCGATGGTCTTCTCCCGCTACCGATGTGCCAACTGACACGACGGTGCCGGGCGACACGAACGCGACGAGTACGCCTACGGGAATGGAAAATAAGGGCGAGTCAGTTATTGGTAAATCTGTTGAAGGGCGCGATATCACGGCATACCGTTTTGGCACAGGAGAAAAGGAAGTTCTCTTTGTGGGTGGCGTACATGGCGGTTACTCGTGGAACGCGGCACTCGTTGCGTATGAATTGATGGATTACCTTACGGCAAACCCGAGCGCGGTACCTCAAAACGTAGCGGTAACAGTTATTCCGGTATTGAATCCGGACGGACTCTATAAAGTAGCGGGCACTGCCGGACACTTTACGAAAGCCGATGTAACTGCATCGGAAGATACCAAAGTAAGCGCGCGATTTAACGCGAACAGTGTGGACCTTAACCGCAACTTTGATTGTGACTGGCAAGCGAAGGCCACGTGGCAGAGCACGACGGTAAGCGGGGGAAGCAAAGCATTTTCCGAACCTGAAACAATAGCGCTTAGAAATTATGTAGAGGCGCGCAAGCCGACTGCGGTAGTGGTCTGGTACAGCGCGGTGGGAGGTGTGTTCAGCTCCAGTTGCGGGGACGGCATCTCGCCCGAGACAACTACCATCACGAACCTATATGCAAAGGCATCCGGCTATCCGTCATACAAAACATTTGATTACTACCAAGTGACCGGTGATATGGTGAATTGGTTCGCGAAGAATAATATCCCAGCGATCAGCGTCTTGCTTACGAACCATGAAGATACGGAATGGGCGAAGAACCAAAAGGGGATTGATGCGCTTCTTGAACACTACGCTCAATAAGAACTTGCAGTGAGTCTGTCGAACCATGATATTCCTTTCTAAAAAACGGGCTCTCTTGGTTCTGTTTTTCGTGACTGTACTCGGAGCGGGCGCACTCATAATCGCTCTTACTCATATCCCAAAACTCGTATCCCCAGTGGAAACGATAGACACTGGTCCTAAACGCGCGGTCATTGGCACGTCTGTAGAGGGGCGCGAGATCGAGGCATATACGTTTTTACCCGCCTCATCAGCGGACGGGAAAGGAGAAACAAATCTTGTGTTTGTGGGTGGCATACACGGCGGGTATGAGTGGAACAGCGTGGTTTTGGCGTACACGTTTATAGATTACCTATCGGCACATCCGGAATTCATACCGGAAAATCTCACTATCACCATAATTCCATCTGCAAACCCTGATGGCGTATATAAAGTGATAGGCAAAGAAGGACGTTTTGCCACAGAAGATGTGCCAAAAGATATAGACACATCACCCGGACGATTTAATGCGCGCGGAGTAGATTTGAACCGGAACTTTGATTGCAGATGGAGCCCAAACGCTGTGTGGCGCGAACATCCAGTGGGGGCAGGATCGTCGCCATTCTCTGAACCCGAGGCAATGGCTATAAAAAACTTTATGTTAGCGATGCGTCCAGATGCAGTTGTTTTTTGGCACAGTCAGGCGAACGCAGTGTATGCATCTTTCTGTGAGACCGGCATTCTTCCGAAAACACTCGATATTATGAACGCGTACGCGCAAGGGTCAGGCTACCCGGCGGTGAAGTCATTTGACGCGTATGAAGTTACGGGCGACGCAGAAGGGTGGTTGGCGTCAATAGGTATCCCCGCGATCACGGTAGAGCTTAAAACGCATGAAACAGTTGAGTGGGAACAAAACCTCGCTGGCATCAAAGCGCTCTTTAAATACTACACAAAATAGAAGTAGTAAACTCTTATTGTACAATTCTATGGAATTGTACAATAATACATATATCTATGATGGCAACCAATATGAAAAGATGGACGGTAGTATTTCGGGCGCTTGCGAATGAAAACCGATTAAAAATAATCGAACGCTTGGCGAATGGTGACCGAATAAGCGTCACCGATCTCTCCGAGCATCTTCATATTTCTTTTAAAGCAACATCAAACCATCTAGCATTATTAAAAAATTTAGACGTCGTAGAAGCACGGGGAGCGAATGGGCATGTATTTTACAGCTTGAATCAACAACCCTCTGAAGATTTTAAGAAGGTATTAGCTATTTTTATCCGTAGTTAATATTCTTGTGCTTATTGTACAATTCCATAGAATTGTTCAATTAGAGGGGGAATTAAGAAATTCAAGGATGTCATTGAGGAGTTGGTTTGCCGCGGAAATTAACCTCTACGACATCAGATGTTTCCACTTTATCGCCCAATACGGCACGCTTGCCGTTAATAAAAACTTGCCCCTTTTTTACGAGTTTATCCATCTCTCTGCGTGTGGAGTTTCTTTTTGATGCGAGGTATTTATTGATCCGCATGGGGAACATTGATTTTTCCATTGTATTTGGGAGTATACCAAAAAACAGT
>JAGVPS010000091.1 GCA_020052135.1 Minisyncoccota bacterium | reverse complement strand
TTCGCGGGGGGATTTTTTCGGAAAAATGCGTTCGGACTAATTCAAGAATACTGCACCAGGGAAAAAATATTTGATGCGCGCTTAGCTCAGTGGTAGAGCATTTCATTGACATTGAAAAGGTCGGGGGTTCGATCCCTCCAGCGCGCACTTTAAGGAAATAAACACATGGATAAGCAATTACATTTATTGATTCAAAAAGAGGTGAAGCGTCAGAACGAGACGCTTGATTTGATTCCTTCGGAAAATATTGCTGATCCAGAGTTGCTTAAAATTTTAGGCTCCCCCCTCGTTAATAAATATTCCGAAGGCTATAGCGGCAAGCGGTACTATCCGGGAAATGAATATTACGATGAAATCGAAGAATTGGCTCAAGCCCGAGCATTACAAGCCTTTAATCTTTCTGCGCGAGACTGGGGCGTGAATGTGCAAGCACTTTCCGGGTCTCCCGCAAACCTTGCGATTTACATGGCGCTCATGAAGCCCGGGGACACGCTCATGGGTCTCAAGCTGTCACATGGAGGGCATCTCACGCACGGGCACCCCGTGAGTTTTTCGGGGATGCTGTATCGTTCGGTGCCGTATACGCTTGGGGGTGATGGGTATATTGATTACGAACATCTGGCAAAACTTGCGACAAAACACCGGCCAACAGTTATCATCTCCGGCGCAACCGCATACCCGCGGATTATTGACTTCAAACGCATCGGTGCGATAGCGAAAAAAGTCGGAGCGTACCATACGGCAGACATCTCGCATATCGCCGGCTTAATCGCGGGTGGAGCACATCCGACGCCCTTCCCGTACGCAGATGTCGTCATGGCGACGACGCACAAAACACTGCGTGGCCCGCGCGGGGCAGTCATATTTTCGAGAAAAGTAAAATGTAAAAATCAAAATGAAAAATTATTGATTTCCGAAGCAATTGATAAAGCTGTGTTCCCCGGACTCCAGGGCGGTCCGCATAATAATGTAACAGCCGCGATTGCCTGGACTTTCCGCGCAGTGCAAGAACCTAAATTTAAGCGATATGCACAGCAGATAATAAAGAATGCAGGCGTGCTTGCAAATGAGCTTAAAAAGAAAAGTTTCACGCTTGTTTCGGGAGGCACGGACACGCATCTTATGCTCATTGATCTTCGTTCTCTTCATATAGATGGAAGCACGGCGCAATCATCGCTTGAAAGGGTGGGCATTTCTGCGAATCGAAACACGATACCAAACGACGCCTCCCCATTTACGCCATCGGGCATTCGCCTAGGAACACCCTCCCTCACGAGCAGGGGCATGAAAGAAAAAGAAATGAAGCACATCGCTGAACTTATCTACGCGTGTCTGGTTGAAAAAAAGAACGTTACGTCGAAAGTCAAAGCTCTTACGAGCAGATTTCCCTTGCCATATACCATGAGCAACTGGTAATGAGTTATTAGTTTTATAACATATGCTTCTCTATTGCCGTCCGTTTGAGGAGGAAATAATGAAACGTTTAAAAGCTTTGCCTCGACCTACTAAGGGACTTAGCGCAGTGCTTATTGGAAATGATCCGGCTTCCTCCAGTTTTTTAAAGCAGAAAGAGAGAGTCGCGCATGATCTCGGAATTAAATTTTCCATTCTTCGGATTGACGAGGGTGAGCCCGAGGCGCATATTCAGGGGAAAATAGGAGCCCTTGCTACTGACGCTTCAATCGGAGGAATTATTTTGCAACTTCCCGTGCCTGCTTTATATAGCCGCTCTGCCTTGATTCGGGCGATACCGAAAGAAAAGGACATTGACGCGCTTCGGGAAGACTCTTCTGTGCTCCCACCAGCCGTGGAGGCGCTCAAAGAAGTCCTCGTGTTTCTTCGCTACGATCTCTCGAGCGGGCGAGTCATAGTTGTCGGAAAAGGTTTTTTAGTAGGCGCGCCGATCACGAGTTGGCTTTTAAAAGAAGGAGCTGAAGTTATTGCTATGGATAAGGAATCTTTTAATCCGGCGCTCCTTTCGACGGGAGATCTCATCATAAGCGGCACGGGCGTGGCCGGACTTATACGGGGAGAGCATATACGCGCGGGAGCAACGTGTATTGATTTCGGGTACGGACGAAACAACGGCAAACTCTCAGGAGACTTTGATGCAGAAACCGTAGCTCCGAAAGCGCGATATCTAACACCGGTCCCCGGCGGTATGGGTCCTCTGCTCGTCCTTGAGCTTTTTAAAAATTTTTTCACTCTTACACAGGGGAAATAATGCATTTGCGTTTATAGCTTCTTTTTCCGTATAGTGAAACAGACACACTCTCCCCGTAAGTTATATGAAGGGAGCGAATGAGTCTTTTCCTATGGACGTACAAAAAGACGAAGACATACTCAAGTCCTCGCTTAAAGACCCTGCGCTTTTTGGGATATTAGTTGATCGGTACGAAGGGGCGTTTTTGAAGACGGCCTTCGGAGTAGTGCGTGATCGTGCGGAGGCCGAGGATATTGTTCAGGAAACGTTTACAAAGATGTATGTACATGGTGCTCGGTTTACGCCACAGCCGGGAGCAACATTCAAAAGTTGGGCGTATCGGATTCTCATGAACACCGCCTTTACTCATTATCAAAAGGTTAAAAAAACTGGAGCGAAAACCGAATATCTTGACGAAGTAAGCTATGATGAAGAGGGAAAAGGTCCTGCGGTTGATGGGCGCGATCTTGCGTTAATGAATGACGCAAAAGTAATGGTATCCGAAGTAATCGCGGGAATGCCAGAACATTTAGCGCGCCTCTTGAAGCTCTACTATTTGGATGATAAGTCGTATAAAGATATTGCCGAAGAAGAGAATATCTCTATGTCTACGCTGAAGATGCGGCTCTTTCGCGCCAAACGATTATTTAAAAAACTTGCCGATGAATAACTCTACACAATTAAAAATGCGGATTATGAAGCGCGTGTACGGTTTTTGGTTTGTGCAGAGCATGATCCCGCTTTTTATCATTGAATTTTTGGCTATCGGCGCGGGCTTGTACCTAGTTGCCCGCTTCGTTTTTGTTTCGAGAGTGGTCGAGAACGCGCTCATAGTGAGTTTTGGAAAACCGCTCCATCTGATAAGTTATTTTTGGAACGCATTTTTGAATGCGGGATTACTGGTACAGGGACTTATTGCGCTGTTACTTATCGCATTGGGTTTTATCCTGCGAGACCTAAATCGGAGCCTTATCTCGTACGCATTCATGAGGCGCAGCGAATTTTCGCGTGCGCGGGAAGGGGACAGTCATGAATAAGCGCGCCGAGAACGGAGCGGAAGCACACCTTGCGGTTATATATGCCGATCCTGATTTTTTGATTCTTTCAAAACCTGCCGGTATGCTGGTACATAGTGTTCGGGTTCTGAAGCGCGCCGTTTTTCGAGAACCGACAAAGCAGAATACCGTCGTAGATTGGCTCATAGAGCACTATCCTGAAGTAAAAACCATCGGCGATGATCCAGGCATGCGTCCGGGTATAGTGCACCGCATTGATAGAGAAACTTCCGGCGTTCTTATGGTCGCGCGCACGCAGATATTTTTTGAGTATATAAAACGCCTGTTTCAAAAGCGCGAAGTGCATAAAGAATATCAGGCACTTGTCTGGGGACGCGTGAAAAACGAGTTTGGAACTATCGCGCTGCCCATCGGACTTCGGACGGGTACCACAAAAAGAACCACGCATATCACATCCGCTCGCATGGTAAAGGAAGCAAGCACGGACTACCGAGTGCGTGAACGTTTGAGGTGGGGGGATGAGCCACTCACGCTTCTTTCGCTCTTTCCAAAGACCGGGAGGACGCATCAGCTTCGCGTGCATCTCTCCGCGCTCGGGCATCCCATTTTGGGAGACGCGCTCTATGGAGGACGGAATCGTTTTTTAAAAAGCGCCGAGCTTGGACTTGCGCGGCATTTCTTGCACGCAGAAGCGATTGAATTTATCCTGCCGAATGGTAGCGCGCTCAGGGTTGAGTCTCCTCTGCCGAGTGATCTTTTACAAGTGTTAGGGCGAGTGAAACCCGACGAGGAGGAGCATCGGTAACGTAATTAAAGACAGTGCCTCCGCTCTCGGCCCATATATATCCCGGAGGGGCTTCGAGGAGCACGTCGAGCGAAGTTTCCGCTCCCGATTGTTTATCGAATATAAAGAGATAGGGAATCGATTCGCCGCCTAAGACGATCTTCGCGGGGTTCATATACTGCAGTTCTAATTTTTTTGTCGCTCCGCCGGGCACGGTCATCCATGTTCCGAATACTGTTTTTCCTGATTCCTCGAGCGTCTCCGCATTAAACGAGGGCAGGGAAAGGGCTGTTTTTTCAATTACCTCAAGATCAGTATCCGTGAGCAGGCGATTTGATTTTGTATGCGGCGCGGAAAGAACTTTTACCGCTTCCCCTCCTTTCATAAATTCAAGGCGAGAATCTAGCGCGGTGAAAATCTTCATAAAGCTTTTATTGGCCACGCGATACCACCAATCTTTCTCGGTATCTCCAGCATGGGTTCGCTCAATAGTGAGGAAATTAGAAATTCTTCCCACTTCGTCTATTTTAGTTGCTAATTTTATGTGCTGAGTCGTAAACGCATCGCTTTTGCCGCCTCCGACGTTTGCGGATACGACCGCGAGATAGTCCGCGGCGGCTCCTTCCGGCAACCTTGCCACCTCTCCTCCAAGACCAATTTCTTTAAGGTAGTTTTCCATCTCGATATCACGCATGTAGATCATGATATCTTTAGCGCTCATGTGCTCCCCGAGTTTTTGAAGGAGCGCTTGCTTCCCCTCGGCGCCGAGCTTTCCTAACGCTTCAATGAGTTTAGGCGCCAGCTGTTTCAAAATTCTCTTTGGTTCACCTGCCTTATTGTCGGCCCCTGACTCAACTTCGCGTTGGATTTCCTTTAAAAAGTTTTCTTTATCGATAGCAATTTTATAATCATCGAGTGTGATAGGTCCTGTTACCTCCAGAAGAGACGCAAGCACATGGATATTGATTGCGATAGCGCCATCAAATGTTTGTTTTTGCTCCG
>JAGVPS010000120.1 GCA_020052135.1 Minisyncoccota bacterium | reverse complement strand
TCGCACCTGTTTCTTGGCGAAAAAATCCTCCGTCCCGCCGAAGGCGGGAATCCGAATTCATTGGCGAAAACGGGCGAAACAGCGTGGGCGTGCCTACGGCACGCCCACTCCTTGGTTGGTTCTCAACCGCTAAGTTCCATTTTGGTGCGCCCGTGGGGAATTGAACCTCAATCTCATCCTTCGGAGGGATGCATTCTATCCGTTGAACTACGGGCGCGATTGACCTTCGATCGTTTTATTTACCGCTAGTACGATACCAATAACCAACCAGAACAGCAATCTGCCCTGCTCGAGTGTCCAGAAGAAGTGATCGAAAAGAGCGAAGAGTAAAACAGTAATTAGTAACTGGTAACTAGTAATTCGTAAAACTGGATTCTCTAATTTCCCTGCCTTGCCGGCAGGCAGGCGATTTCCAATTACCAATTGCGCTAAAAATATAAGGAGTGCAATAACGCCTAAGAAACCTATCTCGCTCGCAATAAGCAGATATAAGTTATGTATCGGTTGCCAGAGCTTAGGGCTCACGATTCTCGCGCGAGCGTATGATCCATCCTCGACTGCGGTTAATACCTGGTTGCCAATACCCACGCCAAACGGGTGTTCCCGTATAAGCGAAACCCCGAGGCGGTTGTAGGAAATACGTTCGACAACCGACGGCTCGGTAAGCGACACCTGCGCTCGCGGAATGATGAACGGAGCAAACAGCGTCTGCAACCAGAAACCTATAGCCACAAGCACCATCGCGAGCTTCAGGGATTGGCGCCGATAGTGAGAGAAAAATAGAAAATAGAAAATAGTAAGAAGAGAAATAAAGACCGCGAGCATCCAGGCGACTCGTGAAAAGGTAAGGAGCAACCCCATGAGCACCATGAACATTCCGGCAGAAAGAAGCGTTGTTTGTATAATGACCGCCCGATACTGCTTAAAAAGAGCGCGGTAATTCACGCGCGTAACCACAAAACGAGGAATGCGGATACTAAACCAAAAATAGTAGAGCGCTGATAGGCCGATGAGTAAAAACGCGCCAAGCACATTGGGGTGTGGAAAGGTGCCATACGCGCGAACCACGCGACCCTCGCCAAGAATAGATTTTGCGGTGCCCAGCATGAGCGCTCCAATGGGGGATTCTCCTAAGAAACCTAACCCAATACTTCCCTGCGCGCGAAACTGTAAAAATGCAACCACGCTTTCAAAAACCGCGAGCAAAACAAGAGTACCAAAGAACATGCGCCACTTCGCCGTATCCGCAACAAGATGAGCAATCGCAAACGCAAAACAAACTCCTAAGAGGAGGCGTACGAAACTGTACCATCCGAGGCCAGCGTCTTTAGCAAACATAATGGAGTACGCGGCGAACGCCAGAAAAAAGACCACAGGAAAAATATATTTTCTTATGCTTCGCAGGGCATCCGTTCTTCGATTCAAAGTGCCAAGATAGAGCGCGACAAAAAGAATAAGCGGAATATCGCTCGCATATAAAAACATCGCCTCATACTCGTGAAACCCGGGGGTAAATGAGTGGAGCAGTACGCGCGTGCCGAAGGGAAGCGCGATGACCGCGAGAAACCCAACCCAAAAAAAGAGTTTTTGCGTCATAGAAGAAACATGAAACTCTCGTAGATGAGCGCGGCTACCAAGAGAATAAATCCTGAAACAACGGCAAGCGGATGCACATTTTTCAGAAGCAAGCCCTCGCCTTTTTTGTGCGCGCGAATCCACATAGAAAGAATAAAGATTCCTTCAAGGCCTAAGAAAACGCCACCCACAAAACCGACGAGACCAAGAAAGCTCGTAAACCCGACAAGATAGAACGCGAGCGGCAAGCCAACGACGAGCGCCGACCGGATCGCGCGCGAGATTCTAAAATCATACGAGAGGCTCGCAATGGCATCGACGCCCACGGCAATATAGGAGCCCCACAAGGAAAGAAGTCCGAGAAGTCCTACAAGCGTCAGAAGTGATGGCGCGAGAGAAAGGCTAAGGCCAGTAACCGCGTCCTCGCTCACCTCCGGAGAAAGGCCTAGGATACCAAACACAAAGAGCGCATAGACCAGTATCGGGAGCGCGGTTCCCCACATAATGGCGCGCCGCATTGCCGGGTAATCATGCGCGTCATGGGAAATACGAAAATATTTTACGAGCGTTGGGATGGCAACCCGGCCACTCATAGCGAAGAGGATGGGGGCAAGTGGGAAGAGCAACATGCGAAGATCGGTGGGAAACTGCACGGCAACGCTCTCTTTAAAAAATGCTTGAATCCCCAGCACAAACAGTAGTCCAACGATCAAGAGCTTCGCGAGCGTAATGACAAATTCCGAAAACGCGAGCTTTTTGATGTTAAAAAATATCGCGCAAGAAGCGACTGTCCAAAAGAGGAACAGTTTCATAAGCGGCGCTCCGGAAAAAATCAGGTTTGAAAAGCTTATGGAAAGCACGAGGTATACGGTGAGTGTGAACACCATCCCCGCGATTGTTATAAGCGTTGCCACGCGTCCCGCAAACAACCCGAGGTATATGCGCGCATACCCCACAAATCGATGATCGCCCGGCGTGTTAAGAATCGTATCCGCATAGAGCAGATGCAAGAATGCGTACAGAGCTCCTCCAATAAAAAGATAAAAGAAGCCGGTGATGAGGCCGACTTTTTGAAATATAAACGGAAGAGCAAACACTCCCGCGCCGATAATCGCTCCCGAGAGCAATCCAACCGGAAGAAGAAAGCGTTTATAGAAATGATTCATGACTTTCCAACGCTTGTTCTAAAATAAAATAGTTCCTTCAAAAGATTTATTTTATCTCAAACACCCCATCTCCTTCGCGCACTCGTTTTTTCACCTTGATTCCCACTTCTTTTCCTTTGGGCGCCGTCTGAATTGCTTTATGGTCATACTGCATGGATGCGAGCGTCTGTGTGAAATTCGTCGTGGCGCCTCGGAATTCAACCGTTGTGCCCGCTTTCACTGACTTTCCAAACTTCACAATGCCAACACCAATGTCGCCATAGTAATGCGTCACTTTTCCTACGGGTTTTGCGGCTTTGGGAAACGGGGCGCGCGCTATTGTTTTTTTTACGCTTTTCTTTTGTATGCTCTTCCAGGGCTTAGCTTTTAGAACTTTTTTCTTCATATGCTTTTACGATGCGAAGCGAGTAAAATCACTTCGCGATGGAATCTGTATATTATGGATACTTTGCGGATTTCATTGCGAAGAACCTTATTGCGCGTTGGCTACGGAGCTACCAGGGTCTATGCGGTTCATGCGGATCTTGCTTCGACGAGGCAATAACCGTGGATAGTTTTTCAATTAATTCACGCGGGCTTCTAGAATACACGACTCTTCCAGGACCCCGATGCGCCTTCGCGAGAATGTCTTTGATCATCTCTGACGTCCCTCCCATTCCCTCCAATATGCCAATTGGTTTTTTGTCCTCAAATGAAGTAGTGAATTCATGCAGGGTGCCCAGCCGTCCGCAGAGGAGCACCACTGCGTTCGCGGCCCTCGTGAGCAGTAGATCCCTGCCCGCGTACTCAAATCCGGTATAAATGATGATGTCGTGATAATCAATCGGCAACCGATATGTTTTTAAGTGCGCGATTTCCGAGGCTGCGGGAGAGAAGCCCACGAC
>JAGVPS010000016.1 GCA_020052135.1 Minisyncoccota bacterium | reverse complement strand
CGTTAATGAAGCGTATATAGATGCGCTCGTGGCTGCCGCCCGCCCCACTTTCTTTAACGGCAACCCGGACTTGGCTTTTAAACTTTTCGACATCGCCGAAGAGACCTCAGATTTTATAGAAAATGATCTCGAAAAGGCATGGTGTATAATCAATAGGGGTAATTACTACTTTTATGGCGGGGAAAATAATAAGGCTCTGGAACAATACGATAGAGCCTCGGAAATATGCAGGCGCACAGGATATGAAATCGGCGAGGCGAATTGCCACCAAGGTGCGGGAAATGTGTTTTCAAGAACCGGTGACTACAAGTCAGCTCTAGAAAAATATGGACTTGCGCTTCCTTTATATTTGAAAACAGGTGATCGGTTAGGAGAGGCGAACTGCTATCGAAACCAGGGCAATGTGTTTTTTATAACTGGCGACAACAAGGCGGCTCTTAAAAAATACAAACAAGCGCTACCACTCTTTAAAAAAACCAAGGACCTTATCGGCGAGGCAAACTGCTACATGAGCCAGGGCGAATTACTTTTCATAACCGGCAACAATAAGGCGGCACTCAGGAAATATGAGCGGGCTCTTCCTCTTTTTAAGAAAGCAAATGAACCGCTGGGCGAAGCAAACTGCCATCAAAAGCAGGGTGACGTGTTTTTTAGAATCGGCGACAACGACGCCGCGCTAGATAAATATGAGTATGCGTATCATCTCTGCAGAAAATCACAAAACTTGAATGGCAAGGCATACTGCTATCAAAGCCAGGGGGATGTGTATTTTAGAATCGGGGACAACAAAACAGCCCTGAAAAAATACAAAAAGGCGCTTTCCATCTTCAGGAAGATACAGGAACCGCTCGGACAGGCAAATTGCCACAAGAGACAGGGCGATGTGTTTTTAAGGACCGGGGACAATAAGTCAGCGCTCAAAAAAATCGAGAAGACACTTGGCCTTTTCAGGTCGGTAAAAGAACTGCGTGGAGAAGCGAATTGCTATTATAGTCAAGGCGATATTTATTACAGAACCGGCGACAACAACACCGCTTTAAAAAAACATGGGCAAGCTTTTTCTCTCTATAAAAAGGTCAATGAGCCGCTTGGTGAAGCAAACTGCTATCAAAGTCAGGGTGACGTGCTGTTAAGAATCGGCAACAATCAAGCGGCGCTTGAGAAATACGAGCTTGCGATCCCTCTTTTTCGGAAGACACAAGACCCGCTCGGTGAAGCGAACTGCTACTTTCGACAGGGAGATATCTTCTCACAAATCGGAGACCACAAAGCCGCATTGGTGAAATTCAGTCGGGCACAATCTATCTACAGTAAGGCGCACGACTCGCTCGGCGAGGCAAACTGCTATCAAAGACAGGGCGAAGTGTTTTTTGTCGATGGCAACAACAAGACCGCGCTTGAAAAATATGAGCAGGCGCTTTCCATCTACATACAAGCACAAGACCTGCTCGGCGAAGCAAACTGCTATCGAAGCCAAGGTGATATATTGTTTTGTTCCGATGAAAACAAGTCTGCAATCGAGAAATACGAGCAAGCGCTTACCATCTCAAAAAACGCAAACGATGCTCTCGGTGTGGCGAACTGCTATAAAAGACAGGGCGATGTGTTATTGAGCACCGGCGACAACAAAGCCGCGCTTGAAAAATACGAGAAAGCCCTACCCATCTATGAACGGCTCAACGACGCTTACTCTCTTATGTGGAATTATTACAGAATGGGGGAAGCGCATCGCGGCTTGGGAGATAAGAATGCGGCGATAGAGAAATACGAAGAGGCAATTTTGCAGGGGGAATTTCTTTTGGCCCGCGCGGGCAGTGATGAGATGCGGAGCGCGACCAAGGAGCAGCAAACAAAAATATACGATGAAACAATAGACCTGCTTCTGGAAATGAATAGAGATGCAAAGGCTCTGGAAACATTGGAAAAAATGAGAGGCGCAATTCTGAGGAATATGCTTGATCGCGGGCGTGTGGACGCGCTGTCGCGAGCGCCGATAAGTGTGCGGATTGAAGCCGTGGAGTTACGTTCCGAGATGGACGCGATCATGGGAGACTTTGCTGTTGAAATTCAAAAATCTGACAATGGCGACGAGACACGCATCAATGAGTTGAAAAGGAAACACCGGGAAGCGGCGATAAGACTTGATACTCTTATGAGTGAAGCTGCTGCTGTGTACGGTGGTGTGGCCGCAACCGGCACGAGTATGAAAGCGCTCGGAGTAGACGAATTGCGAGCACGGTTACCGGACAGAGTATTGCTTATCGAGTACTTCCTGGGGAAAAATCGAGCGTCATTGTTCGCGCTTTCACGCGCTTCGTTCTTAAAAATTGATCTGACGCTCGGGTCTGATATGATCGCTCGTCTGACAAACGAGTTTCATGCCAGTATTACATCGAGGATAAACTTCAGAACTGACGCCCTCTACGATTGCCTTTTGAAGCCGGTGGAAAAGGAAATAGACAACGCAAAACTTGTGCTTATTTCTCCGGACAAAGAACTGAATTACCTGCCATTGGATGCGTTGTCACCAGATGAGAATGGAGAATGCTTGTTTGGACCGGGGAAACCCCTCGTTTATGTGCTTTCAGGAACCATGTTCACTGCGGAAGCGAAGCGCGTGGAACAGTTCGTAAGAACATTTTCCGGGGAGACCGTACTGGCGATGGGGGGCGTGGATTTTGGGGGCGGTGCAGATAGGAATGGAACCAAGGGTATCGACATTTTACTTGATTCCGTATGGAGGCGCGAATCTCGCGGCAGATTAGCCGAACTACCCGGCACCATTCACGAGGTGGAAAAAATCGGCGAAATATACGGTGATCTCGCAACCGTGCTGACCGGTAAAAACGCAACCGAGTCCAATGCCAAAGCTTGTATTCGAGGTAAGGGCATAGCGCATTTTGCAACGCACGGATTGCTCAACCTGAACGATCCAATGAGTTCGGCGCTGGCCCTGAGCGAGATTGGAATGAGAGTGCGCGGTCAGACGCCGACCGAGGACGGGTTTCTCACCGCCCGCGATATTATGACAGACACACGCATTGAATTGAACGGTGGTCTGGCTGTGCTTAGCGCATGCAAGACAGGCCGTGGAGAGCTATCCCGTAGCGAAGGAGTTATAGGCATGACGCGGGCGTTTGCTATTGCCGGTGCGCGCGCGGCAATAGTGTCCCTATGGAATGTGGCGGACAAAAGCACGAGCCTTCTGTTCCAATTTTTTTACACGTATCTGAAAATCGGCGAACCGCCCGCCCGAGCGCTCGCCATCGCCAAGGAAGACTTAAGACGTTATCTTCCACCCGGAAAGACCGAACCACCATACACAGCCCCATACTTCTGGGCGCCTTTCATCTACGTGGGTGTTCCCTGACAAAAAAAGTATCCGGTGACAACGGAATCTGATCTATCCACATCAATTACAGAGTTCTGGATTTTTGCGGCATTTTGAGGACTCTCGATTTCCCATGCAGGGTGTCCATGTCGGGCAATGTGTCCGCATTAACCGGATAAATCTCTGCATGATTGTTTCGCACACCACTTCCTTTACCGATACACCGGAGTGGGGATATAATGATTTTACATGGGCGACGGAAAAGAGAAAATGACAGGCTCATCCCTGCGGTACGACCGGTTTGTCGGCGATATTTCCGAGTTGCTGGAGACCGCCCGGCGCAGAACCGCCAGAACCATAAATTCAATACTTACAGCCACCTATTGGGAAATCGGACGGCGGATCGTGGAGTTCGAACAGTCGGGAAAACAACGGGCGAAGTATGGACAGGCGCTTCTCGCGAGATTGTCGGAGGACTTGACCAAGCGATTCGGGCGAGGATTTTCAGAGAGAAATCTTCTTCTGATGCGGTTGTTTTACTTGTCCCGGCCAATTCCGCAGACACTGTCTGCGGAATCT
>JAGVPS010000050.1 GCA_020052135.1 Minisyncoccota bacterium | reverse complement strand
TTCGCCGAAAATTACCGCACCTATCACGCTTATCTCGTCAGACGTTTCGGTTGCAGGGGACATAACACTCGATCGGTATGGGGCGATTATTATGGGGCGCGTGTCTGCACCCGAGGGAGGTTTTTTAAAAAAGGCGCTTATTAATATCATTAATATTTTTGCGAAAGACGGTTCCTATGTTTCGTCGGCAGAGGTAGATGTAAATGGGTTTTACGCATCACCGGTTCCCGCAGGGAGCTATTCGGTAAGCGCGTATTCCGCGCCGGTGAGCGAGCTTGTTACTCCCGAAGTGAGAAGCTTAACGGTAAAGAACGGGGAGCTCGCAAATATCAAATTTGCTTTTAAGCGGCCGACGGCAACTGTTACGGGACGAGTTCATCTTTTTGATGAAGGTTCTACGGTGTACGCGTGGTCTGATGCGGGGCGTCAGGCACAAACGACAACTGGCAAGGATGGCAGGTACACGCTTCGTCTTGCCGCGGGGGATGTATGGCATCTCAAAGCCGCTAAAAAAATAATAGGATCCACGCTCTCATATAAAACTAAAGAAGTGGTGTTGCTCAAGCTCAGTGACGGCGCATCAATCGAGCAAGATTTATGGTTCTTAGAAGTTGCTTTTTTACCCGCAGATGCGAAGGCTGAATTTCAGGGTGGCAAGAGCGCAACGGTTGCGCTCGCAAATGGCATGCGGGTTTCCGTACCAGCAAATAGTATCCCGGGCAACTTTGAAATACGGGTGAGTTCTTTTGTTGAATCCTCCCCTGCGCTCAAAGGGCCCGTATATGAAATCGGTTTCTATACGCCGGCAGGGAGTCCGGTGTCCAGTATTCAAAATGGCGTTTCCATCATCCAAATTCCATATGTGAATGGGATTAAAAATGAGTCTCGTCTTCGAGTTGTATTTTGGGATCCCGATTCTGAAGCTTGGCGGTTTGCGCCACAGTCAGTTGTAGATACTGAGGAAAAAACCGTTACTGGTTTTATAAAGTTTAGCAATTATCTTGCGCGAGTAGGTGTGGCTCCCCCAGAAGAACCGCGCACAGAGTCTACTCCACCCCCATCGGATAGTATTGTAGTCATTGGTCCTCCACAGGGTGGAGGAGAGGGTACCACTCCAACCACAGAAACTCGGACTGATGTCGAACAAATTCCACCACCTCCAACTGAACCTCCCCCACCTCCGCCACCACCCCCATCAGGTGAAACTCAGCAAGGAGGAACCGCACCTACACAACAACCTCCTCCAGGATCAGGCGACGGTAGCAGTGGCGGAACACCCCCGCCATCAGGCGGTGGCGGAGGAACACCTCCACCTCCATCAGATTCAAGTACGCCAGGGCCAGAAACTCCGGATAATTCTTCTGCCGGAAGCTCAAGTGACGGATCTGAACCTATAGACTCAACCCCACCCGTACTCACTGACCTCCTCGCTACCATTATCGGAGAAAAGGCGGTTACTATTACCTGGACAACGGATGAACCCGCGTCTACAAAGCTTGATTGTGGAGATAATATAACGATTGTCCAGCCGAACAACATTACCACGAACATCAGTACCTTTTTTGGCATTGAGAAAAAAACATATACGTGCACTATTATTTCCACCGATGCCAAGGGAAATAGCACAAGCGCCACAGTCACCTTTGTTGGTGGCGGAGTTCTAGGAACTGAGGTGCAAGCAGGTGCAGCTGCAACAGCCGCTGTAAATACCGCGCTTGCAGCCGCGCAATCAATCACCACCGATCTCTTCCTCGGTTCGCAGGGGACGAGTGTACAAGTTTTGCAAATAGTGCTCAATGTCGCAGGGTATAAAATTGCGGCAACGGGCCCTGGTTCTCCGGGAAATGAATCTGTCTACTTTGGACCAGCAACTCAAAAAGCCGTGATAGCTTTCCAAAGCGCGAAAGGACTTCCGGCAACCGGGTATGTAGGAACACTTACGCGCGCTGCTTTGAAAGCCTTGAGCAGTGAAAGCGTATCTACTCCAGCGCCAGGAACAGTCACGCCGCCGTCAGCTGGAGTGAAGGTTCACATTACTTCAAGTCTCGCGCTAGGCAGTCAAGGATCTGAGGTAGTCACCCTCCAGACAATTTTGCAAGAAAAAGGGTTTCTTGTACTGCCTGCGGGCGTCTCGCCCGGCTTCTTCGGCAACGTGACGCGGGGAGCGGTAATCCTCTATCAAGCCTCAAAAGGAATTTCTCCCACGGGCTTTGTGGGGCCTATTACCCGAGCGGCGCTAAATGTTGAATAATGCAGTCTCGATCGTGCGTCAGAAAACTTTGCTTCTCGCCGTTAGTTCTTTTAGACTGAGAAGTAATGAGCGAAAAGATTTATCCTGAAAGCTGGGAGTTCTTATGGAAACTTTTTTTCCTGGTTATTTTAGGTTGGATATTGTTTCTATCGCGCGATATTGTTGCCGCCCTGTTAGTGGCAATCGTGCTTTCCGCGGCATTTGATCCGGCAGTATCATTTTTAGAGCGCAAGCGCATACCTCGCATTTTGGGTACGCTCCTCGTGTATCTTCTTACCGCGTTTCTCATCGGGTTTATGGTGTACACATTTATTCCGATCGCGCTCTCCGAGGTTTCCGGACTGCTGAATGCTCCTCCAAGCATTACTGCGGAGGGGGGCCTGCCATTCGGCCTTGATGGCGTGATGGAATACCTGAGTGCTTCACTGGGGAAGTTTAGTGAACTTTTCTCCAATAGCGACGCATCACTCATCGAGATCGTATCAAATTTTCTGGGGGGCGTATTTATAGCGATTGCCATTTTTGTATTGTCATTTTATCTCACCATCAGCAGAGATGGCGTGGAACGATTTTTATACGCCATTTTGCCGATGGCATATGAACGGAAGGCGGTTGAAGTATACGAACGTGTTCGGCGAAAAATCGGCAAATGGCTCATTGGGCAATTTTTTGTAAGCCTAGTGGTAGGCCTCACGACCTTTCTGGGGTTGCAATTTTTGGGCGTTCGCTACAGTCTTTTTTTAGGGTTTCTCGCGGCAGTTGCGGAACTCATACCTTATGTCGGGCCTATTTTTACCGGTGGCCTTGCGGTCGTCATTGCTCTGGGGCAATCGCCCGAGCTAGCGCTCTATGTATTCATCCTTTTCCTAATTATCCAGCAACTAGAGAATCACATACTACAACCCCTTGTCGGGAGATATACCACCTCCTTGAATGCCGTGATAGTGCTCTTAGCACTGCTCATAGGGGGCAGTGTGTTTGGTATCATCGGCATTATCCTCGCCGTGCCGGTTGCGGTGCTCATTCAAGAAATTATTGAACAGTGGGTAGAGGTGAAACAGTCTCGCCGTGGACTTTCTCCGTAGCTTTTTTATTAGCATTATTTAGAAAAATTCGCATTGTTCCCGCCTTCGTTCAAGCTTCGGACGGGCAAGCGCGATTACTCTATGTTGTTTGACTCACACACTCACATTCACTTTGCCGCTTACGATGACGATAGGAACGATATCATCGCGCGCGCGAAGGCGGTGGACATAAAAATGATTACCGTAGGAACCCAGAGAGATACTTCTGCTCTCGCCGTGGCGCTTGCAGAAAAATATCCCGGAGATATTTGGGCTACGGTGGGACTGCACCCCGTACATACGACTGCTTCGTATCATGATGTAAAGGAGTTGGGGGGAGGGGAGGCGGCGCGAGCGTTCACGAGCAGGGGAGAGGAGTTTGACTATGCGTACTATGAATCGCTCGCGCGCCGTCCGGAGGTGGTCGCGATAGGCGAGTGCGGCTTGGACTACTATCGTAGTCAAGGAGATCAAAATGAAAAAATCAAAAATCAAAATGTACAGAAAGAAGTCTTTAGGGAGCATATTCGTCTTGCGGAGAGCGTAGGGAAAGCGCTCATGATCCATTGCAGGCCAAGCAAAGGAACCGATGATGCGTATGAAGACCTCCTCAGAGAATTTTCAATTTTCAATTTCCAATTTCCAAAAATTGTACACTTTTACGTTGGAGGACTAGAAATCACAAAAAAACTTTTAGACGCAGGATTCTACTTCACGCTGGGTGGCGTCATCACTTTTGCGCGAGATTATGACGAGAGTATCAAACTCATACCACTTGATCGAATACTCTTAGAGACTGATGCGCCATACGTGGCGCCGGCGCCCTACAGGGGTAAAAAAAATGAGCCAGCATATATTATAGAAACTGCAAAGAAACTTGCGGAGATAAAAGGAGTGGATTATGAAACCGTGGTTTCTCAAACTACGGCGAACGCAGAAAAAGTTTTTCAGATGAAGCCCTACGGCTAAAGCCGTGGTACCAAGGGAAACGCCCAAAAGGGCGAACATCCCGAACCGAAGACCACCATTCATCCACGGGTAAACCCGTGGTCTTCTGGTGCGTGGATAAAAAAATAGCCTGCCCGAGCGTGTGGTGCTCGTGCAGGCGGATGAAGTTCATACACCATGGGCCCAGGTGCGCGTTGCCTCAGGACAATCATCGGGTTTGGTTGCGAAGTAGAACCAAAGCCCCGAGGCGAGGGTTCCGGCCATGAAGATCAGGGATACAACCGCGCAGACTCTAGTAAGTTCAGGGTGATGCGTCAAGAAGGCGATTGCTTCGACCACGCTCACTATCGTGAAGGCCGCAAGGCAAGCAACTCCGATAAGCATGGATAGGAGAATGTTAACGAACCCGTCTGGATCAGCCATTCTTCGGGCATCTTGAACGCGTTGCCGTTCAGCTATCCAGTCGAGTCCCCAATCGAGGATGAGGTAGGCGGCGACTCCGACCGAAAGCATGATTTCTGCGATTTGGAGCAGGAAAGGTTCGTCCATGTATCCGAACAATTTTCTTCCAAGCGTAAAGATCGCAAGACCAAAACTCGAAATGAGGAGTGCTGGGAGAACCTTATCGAGCGGGGACCGAAGAGGTTCGATGAAGGCGAGGAGAGGAAGCAACGCGCTGACCCCGAGAACCCATTCGAGAAATTTGACTCCCGTGGACTCTGGGCAGTTCATGAAGTACAGTCGGCAAAGGGTGATAAAGCCGAGGAGCCCAGAAGCTATGAGGGCGTGTGGAGCGTGACGAACAATCCATTGCACCCAACGATCGCTAGACATGCGTACCCCTTTTTAAACAGTGGTTTGTGAGGAGGAGAGTGTCGCCGCCTTCTTCAAAGAAGCTAGGGAATAGTATGCCATATAGTTTCTACGAAGGCAACTTTCTAGACGGATTGTTGATACCGTAAAATTGTGAAATTTATCACTCTACGCTAAGATTCATATACGTTTTGTGAGTTACCGTTACTCTGTAAACTATGCGATACGATCACAAAAAAATCGAAAAAAAATGGCCCTCCTTCGCATAAAGCTACGGACGGGCAAGCAGAACATATGAAATATGATCATAAAAAGATAGAGCGCAAGTGGCAGAAGATATGGCGTTCAAAAAAAACGCATGAACCGAATTTGAAGACGCCCAAGAAGCCATTCTATAACCTCATGATGTTCCCGTACCCGTCGGCCGAGGGACTCCACGTGGGGAATATGTATGCATTTACGGGCGCGGATATCTACGGCCGCAAGAAGCGCATGGAGGGACACGACGTTTTCGAACCGATGGGTCTCGATGGGTTTGGGATTCACTCCGAAAACTATGCTTTGAAAATCGGCGCGCATCCGGTAACGCAAGCGAAAGTGTCCGAGAAGCGATTTTATAAACAGCTTGAATCAATCGGAAATGGTTATGCGTGGGATGAGCGCGTGGAAACGTACGACCCCGCCTACTATCGTTGGACGCAGTGGATTTTTGTTCAGCTCTTTAAACGCGGGCTTGCGTACCGGAAGAAGCAGGCCGTGAATTGGTGTCCGTCATGCAAAACCGTGCTTGCGGACGAGCAGGTTGTCGTTGGCAAATGCGAGCGGTGCTTCACCGTGGTGGGAAAACGGGAGCTTGAACAATGGTTTTTTAGGATTACTGCCTACGCGGACCGTTTGCTCAAGAATATTGAGAAGCTGGATTGGTCAGAGAAGGTAAAAATTGCACAGCGGAATTGGATAGGAAAGTCCGAGGGAGCGGAGATTGACTTTGAAATTCGTACGAAGGAAAAACCGAATTTTGTTTTATTGCATGGATGGCAGGGTTCTCCGAAGCGGAATTTTTTCCCGTGG
>JAGVPS010000030.1 GCA_020052135.1 Minisyncoccota bacterium | reverse complement strand
GCTAGAGTTGGTCTATTGGGGTTCGAATCCCTAATAGCGGATGGAGAGCAAAGGTGTAGATGCGTAGCATAGGCAGGAAACGGCGAAACAGTCCTTGAGGGGACTGTGGAGTCGACCATGAAATACTGCCCCCTACACTGGAGCTTGAAGTCGCCCGAGCTCTTTTTTTATTTGCAAAACTATTTGAGTTCTTATATGGTGGAAACAGTTCTACGCCCACCCCAAGGCACACTGCATGACTGCGAGTGTTAGCCGGAAAGGAGTCCTTGTGTTTATTGTTGAATTCAGCGTGAACCACGCTCGCACTGTTGGCGACAAGGTTGTCTTCAGGGAAACCTTCCGCGTCGTAGGCACGGGAAGGATTCGCGTTGAAGCTCGAGGAGCGGGTTCAATGGGTAGAGATTACCTCGCCCGCTCCCAGCGCCCGTTTGTCGTCATTCTCATGCGTACCGCAGATCCCTTTGGAGACCTTCTGAACGCGAGAAATGACGGAGTTGTCCGGGTGATTCCGAGCAGAAATGATGGATCTCCTACGTGCCCTGCTCTCTGGGTGACCCCTACCAGCGTGCGCGTGAACGTGAAGAATCATGCTGAACCGCAGCCCATCTAGCTATCCTGCTCGTTCGGTCGCTACACACCCGAGGCCTGACCAGCCTCTTTTTTTTGACAATTTCCCTAAAGATTCATACAGTATTCATAGCTCAACCCTGGTCATTTCCATTCCCTTGCCCCTCTTTAGGGGAGAAAGCGCAGGTCAGAACATGGCACGACAGACCATCGCGGGGCTGCAGAGAGAGCTCGAGGACGCGCAACACCGGATCAAGCAGCTGAGAGATGATATCGACGACCGCAACGGCAAGGTCATCAGCCTGACGAACGACCTCCATGAGAAGAGGACCGCTCTCGCCGCGTGCGCCGATCGGGAGACGGCGGCTTCGGAGGAGCTCGAGCGCGTCCACACCCTTTCCCTCGCCGCCATCACCGCGCTCGGGGCGGCGGTGAAGGCCGGCGCCGAGGACGACTGATCCCAACACCCCGCACTGCGGGGACACCCTTGACCTTCTCACTAAAAACGAGAAGGTCAAGGGTTCTTTTTTTACGGCGCATGCCTTCACCCCTTTGCACGCCTGCGGTTTGACTAGCTGGCTTACGCGGGGCTATGCTCTTACCCAGTACCCCATACCGGAGAGAGGATAATGCAAATACTGCCTACTGTTCCCAGATTCAGAGAACTTGCCAAATGCCTCGCCGGAGACCATAGCGAGTGCCCAGGAAGCATTGAGGAACACCCAGAGGGAATGATGGGGTGCCCCAAAAGCTCTCCTACGGAGATGGTTACGGTCTACTGCACTTGCGCCATCTGCAACCATGCCCACCCGCCACGCGAGGAACATGCTGGCCAGGGACGCCTCATGACTGATCCTGAGCACCCCTGCGGCTGTTCCTAAAAACTCCGACACCCACCCCAGTTTGGAGGGAGACTCCAATGCCCGTTACCCAAGAAACGCGCCGAATGCTCGCACGCTGTGAAAGCGCTGAACACAACCTGTGCCCGGGAGTCCTCGTGGTTTCAAGGGACACTGCCTGTCACCTAGGTTTCATCGAGGGCACGTACTATTGCGCCTGTGCGTGCTCGCACCATGGAGCAACTGCTGAAGTCCGCGCCAAGCTCTCCGAGCAGGTACGGCCCACCGACAGCACCTCCGATATGCTGACGGACATGGCGGCAGGAGAAGTATCGACCCCTCGGCGACCTGTTTTCCCGCCTTCTCACCAACGCGATGAAGGTCTCTATGGGGAACTTGGTTCGTGATTCGTCTTACCGTCTGGCACGCCGCCAGCGGTTTTTTTATTAAATCCCCGCTGAATACCCCGTGCGTGAGCATGGGGATGTCACCGCATCTTGCGGGGGTCCCGCCTTCTTAAATGTATAAATTCTGTGGCGGGAAAAGCGGTGAGGGATTTAATAAACCCCGCCCTCCCCGGGAGGGCGGGGTGAAACTGAAATACCACGGGCGTGAGCCCGCAGAGTTTTATTGACTTTAAAAAAGAGTTATTCTACACTACCTACTACCCTTGTTTACCGCATACGCAAAAATCAATCACCAAATTACCGCGACTGAACTTCGCGTCCTTTCCGAAAACGGCGAAAATTTAGGCGTGATGACGAAGGATGCGGCACTCAAGGTCGCGGTAGAAAAAGGCCTTGATCTCATTGAAATATCTCCCAACGCGAAGCCGCCGGTCGCGCGGATCATGAGCTACGATAAATTCCGCTACGAGGAAGACAAGAAGCGAAAAAAACAGCGAATGGAGCAACGCGGGCCAGAACCGAAGCAAGTCCAGATTTCGGTGCGCGCGGCAAAGAACGATTTGAGCATCAAAGCCAAAAAAGCGGACGAATTCTTAACAGAGGGACATCTCGTAATCGTGGCGCTCACGTTGCGGGGCCGAGAAAAAGCAAATAAAGATTGGGCGAAGAAAAAACTCAATGAATTTTTACTGATGATTACCGTGCCCCACCAGCGATCAGGGGATATCCGCTGGGGCGGCCGGGGAATGAGCATACCAATAATTAAGAAATAAAAAAGGTAATTGGAAATTGGGGAACCCAAATAACCCTCATACTAATTACTCATTACAAGTTACTAGTTACTCAGCTATGAAGCAGGCTATCAAAAACAGGATACGCGTTACAAAAACCGGAAAAATTATGCGCCGGGCGATGGGCATTGGCCACTCGAAGACGCGCAAAAACAGCGTTGCTACGCGCCGTAAACGGCTCCAGCGCAAAATCCAGTCGATGGACATGCGAACATTTAAACGTTATTTTTAACAAAATAAGTATCGATTCGAATATACAAATGTACAAATCATACGAATACCGCAGGTATTAGTATCATTAACATAATGTGTATATTGGCATCAACACCGTATAAAATACGAACATGACCAGAGTTAAACGAGGAAAAATTGCAACTAAAAAACGAGAGAAGCTCCTCAAGTATACGAAGGGGTTCCGCTGGGGCAGAAAATCAAAAGAACGCGCCGCGAAAGAAGCGCTCCTCCACGCATGGTCACACTCGTTCCAGGGACGCAAAGAACGGAAGCGTGATTTTCGTCGCCTCTGGCAAGTAAAGATGGGCGCAGGTGCACGCGAAGAAGGCATGAGCTACAGCCGCTTTATCGCGGCGCTTAAAAAGCACAAAATCTCCTTGAACCGAAAGATGCTCGCGCACCTCGCCGAGCACGAACCAGCTATATTTAAGAAAGTAGTAGAGCTTGTGAAGTAAGTTACATAAACTAAAAACCGCCCTTCGGCGGTTTTTAGTTTTATACAACGCTCCTTCTTTTCGAAGCAGTAATTCTTTCTTCTTTGAGCCCCACGCGTACCCGCCCACTAACCCATCCGAACGAATCACTCGATGACAGGGAATAAGTTTAGTGTCTCGGTTTTTGTTAAGAATATTACCGACCGCTCGGTACGCCCGTGGGTTGCCCGCCCGGCGCGCCACTTCTTGATACGTGAGAGTGCGCCCCGGCTTGATGCGGGCGACCACCGCGTAGACCTCCTTTGCGAATGAAGTCATATGCCTGCTTTAATACACGCTTGGTAACCTCATATTTTTTGGGGATAATGCGCACCGCATCTTCATAGAGAAACCAGGCAAAACCGCTATGTTCACGAGGAGCAATACGCACGTCAGCTTTACGGGTTTCCGCAAGAAAAAGGATTACTTTATCGTGCACCCGTTCCCGACCGCTACGAAACGTGAACCGTTCGTATGCCCGAAAGTTAGGAACAATATGAAGCTCTGAACGTCGAATGCCTGTTTCCTCCTCGGTTTCCCGAAGCGCGGTTGTAAAAGAAGTTTCCCCTTCCTCAAAGTGTCCCTTGGGAAAATTCCAATAATTGCCACGCTTATAGAGAAGCAAGAACTTGATGCCGTCGCTCGTGCGCCGAAAAATAACGAACCCGGCAACTACCTGATGCTTCTCAACGAGAGAAGATGGTGGCGCGCTTCCCTTTTCATGGGAAGATCGCTGCATAACAAAAGTATAAAGTATAACGTATAAAGTTAAAAGCCGGGCGAGCAACACACACCTACCTGCCGTCTTTCAGCATACTAAGCATCTTCTCTGCTGAAAATGTATTTATGATGTCTTCGCGTGTAGCCCATCCCCTTCGCGCCTGCGCTATGCCGAACTCAAGCACTGAAAATTGAGAGGGCGCGTGCGCGTCTGAGTCAATCGCAAGCTTTACTCCTTTTTGCACTGCCATCCGGATATGCTCGTCTTTTAAGTCCAGGCGTTCAGAGAGCGCATCCACCTCAAGCACGGTATTTGTTTCTCTCGCCACGTCTATTATTTCGCTCATATCCACCGCATACGGTTCACGCTTATGAATGAGTCGCCCGGTCGGGTGGAACAAAATATCCGCGTGCGGGTTTCGCATCGCCCGCACTATACGCTTTGTTTGATCTTCTCGAGATAAATTGAATAGTGAATGCACCGATACCCCCACCACATCGAGTTGACGCAAAATTTCATCTGGCAGGTCAAGCGAACCATCGCGCAAAATATCGCACTCAGTGCCTTTTAAAATCCTAAATTTTCCTTTCCCATGTCGCTTGTCGCTTGTCGCATTGAGATTATCTATCTCCTTCATTTGTTCTACAATTCGCCGCGCATCGAGCCCGTGCGTCATTGCAAGCCGCTTGGTGTGATCGGTAATTGCAATATACTCAAGTCCCCTTTTTATCGCCTCTTTTGCCATTTCCTCGATAGAAGCGTTGCCGTCAGTCCAATTGGTTTGCGTCTGTAAGTCTCCCCGCAGATCTTCGTAACCGATTAGTTTGGGTAGAGTATGGTTTTTAGCCGCCTCAATTTCGCCTCCCATTTCCCGCAGTTCCGGAGGTATAAAGTCCAATCCCAACTTGGCATAAATCTCCTCCTCTGTTTTCCCCGCAATCATTTTACCTGTCGCTTTTCGCTTGTCGCTCGCAAAAAGCCCGTATTCGTTAAGTTTCAACTTTTTTTCTATAGCGATTTTTCGAAGCGCAATATTGTGGTCCTTCGAACCAGTGAAATAACTCAAAGCAGCGCCGTAAGACTCCTGCGGTACCACTCGCAAATCCGCATCAATGCCCCCCTGTAAACGAACCATGGATTTGGTGTCTCCCTTCGCGTACACACGCGCGACATTTGGTAAATTAGTGAACGCCTCCATAATGACATGGGGTCTATCGGAAACAACTAAAATATCAATATCTCCAATAGTTTCTTTCCGACGACGAAACGAGCCAACAATATCAAACGAATGAATACCGGGTATTTTTTGGAGACCAAGTTCAATTTGTTTTGCTTCGCGCATCGCATCGCCCAACAGAAAACGCCCGCCAGAGCTTTTTACAAATGCGATACCCTTCAAAATATTCTCTTCGCTCTTCTCTCCAAATCCTTCAAGCTTTTTTATTTTCCCGGCCTTTGCCACACGCTCCAAATCTGCAAGAGTTCGCACGCGCAATTTTTCGTATAAAACTTTTATCTTCTTTGGACCTAACCCCTCAACCGCAGTAAGCGTTTCGAGATCTACCGGAGTTTTTTTCTTCAACTGGTCGTAGTAGGCAAGATGTCCCGTGGTTACAAGCTCTTTAATGTGCTCCGCAATCGAGGCGCCAACCCCGGGGATACTCCGGAGGGCGCTGGCTCCTTTTTCTCGGTACAGGCGATCTACGCTTTCTGACATGGCCGCAATGGCTTCGGCTACACGGACATACGCGCGCGGTTTAAACGGCACATCGGTCATTTCCAAATATTCGGCAATGTTCGAGAGAGTTTTTGCGATTTCCTGATTAGTCATGTGACGCGAGAGTTTATCGCCCATGCGGATGCGCGCCTTTTCTATCAGGCAGAACTCGTTCTTCGGTCCGGTGCGGTAACAGGGATTTCCGAAGTGTGAGAAGGAAAAAAGACGCTCCGAAAGAAATGACGGCCGCTAAGAAAAACAACGCCTCAAATCCAAAGCGGTCGGCGATAAAACCGCCGAGCGCGGCTGCAATGGCCGACGAAAGCCCCACCGCAAACACACTTTCAAGGCTCCACTCAAAGCTGATCCGCCATTTGTCCACGTGCCTCGTAAAAACGCCATACCACGAGGGCACTGCCCATGCCATAGCAAATCCGTAAAACGCTTGAATGATGTAGAGATGGAGGGGTGTTTCCGCAAAAATATATGCCAACGGCACAAACCCTGAAGCGAGATATCCAAGGAACATCGCCGAGAATCCTCGCCCCTCTCCTTTGGCTCGGTCGAGGAAGCGCGCGATGGGAAGCTGGACTAATGATTTTGTGACCCAATACATCGCGGTCGCATATCCTGCCACGCTCGCGCTCCCTCCGACAATACTTCCGGCAATAAAAATAGCAAAAACTGGAGCAAAGGACGCAAACGCGCCGTTGTAAAAAAAGTCCGTTACAACGAGTACGCGAACAACTTTATTGATGTCTTTAAACATGAGTAAACGTAAATATTCCCCCCTCTGTGTCTACGCGCATGCGGGTTCCCCGCGGCAAAGCGCCTTTTAAAATCTCTTCGGCCAACTCTCCGGTCAGTTTTTCGGAGATGACTTTGCGAAGCGGACGCGCGCCAAAGACCGGGTCAAAACCCAGGCGGCCGACCTCCGCGATAGCTTGGTCGGTGAATATGAGTGCAATGCCATGCGATGTGCTGAGCGTATCTACGAGTTCCTTGAGGCGAATGCGCGCGATCGCGGTGATGTCTTCCGGTTTTAGGGGTTTAAACACGATGATGCCCGAAAAACGATTGAGCAG
>JAGVPS010000051.1 GCA_020052135.1 Minisyncoccota bacterium | reverse complement strand
CTTTCATGCGCGTCGACGAATCCGCGCGCTATAAGATAACCATCGGTTCAGACTCGGAAAAACGGAAGATGGGCAATGCCGATTTTGTGACCGCTATTGTCATACACCGCGTGGGGAACGGCGGAAGGTATTTTTATCGCCGGGTAATGCTTGATAAAAAATTCCATACGCTTCGCGATCGCATATTGGAAGAAGTGCTCATGTCTCTCGAAACCGCTAAAGAATTTATCGCAACAACCAAAGCATTCACTATGCCTGCGTTCGATTTCGAAATCCACGTTGATGTGGGAGAAAACGGCGAGACGCGCGTGATGCTCCAGGAGCTCGTGGGTATGATCCGGGCGAACAACTTTGAGGCGCGCACAAAGCCCGACAGCTACGCGGCGTCAAAGGTGGCGGATAGGCATGTCTGATAAATTCAAAATTTAAAAATCAAAGTGTAAAATTAAGGTGTTCCTGCGGAACATTTTAAAATTTTTAATTGTCATTTTGCATTTTGACCCATTCAACTTCGTTCAGGGTCATCCTGAGCAAGGTCGAACGGATGATATTTACATTTTACATTTCTTATTATGGATAAACTCGTTCTCGATGTCGAAACTTCAAATTCGTTTGCTGACGTGGGTGGCGAACGAAACTTACGGGACCTCAAGGTCTCGTTTATCGGCATCTATTCATACAACAAAAATGCGTATTTTGGTTTCCATGAAAACCAAATTCAGGATGCGGCTGAATTCCTCCAACGCGCGGGGCTTATTATCGGATTTGCCCTGAACCGATTTGATATCCCCGTACTCGAAAAATATTTCTCTTTTAATTTGAGCGCGATACCTCGCCTCGATATGCTCGCCGAGTTTGAGATGACAACTGGAAAACGCATTGGTTTAAACGCGCTCGCGAAAGCGAATCTGGGCTTGGAAAAAACGCACGCCTCCGGATTAGAAGCGATCACGCTCTACCGCGAGGGCAAATTTGAAGAACTCAAAGCGTATTGCCTAAACGACGTGAAACTCACGAAAGAACTGTATGAATTTGTAAAACGCGAGGGACACCTTGCCTTTGCCGACCGCTTGAGCGGCGAGATGATTAAGGTGCCGCTCAACTGGCAGGAGCTCGATCTTCCGGCAACGCTGTTTTAATTCCTTATCATTCCATTATCCCCTTCACTCCCAAACCAATGGTCTAACTTACGATCGTAAGATAAACCATTGTTAAGAGTCTCTCGCTCTAGTCTTTTAGTATTTCCATGCTGAAGGAGCCTGTGATACAAGGCGAGCGTTTCTTGCGTAAGATGTTCTTTAAATTCTTCGCATTATGCGCCGTTTAGTGGCACACCGAAACACCCGATGGTCGGGAAAATGCACCCACCCGAAGAAATCAACGCCCGAGGAAATGGTTTTGATAAACACTTTCTGCGGATGGAGTTCTAGTCGTAGATGGTCACGGAGAAAAAATCGGATCTGCTCTAGTCGCTGTACTAGTATCTCACGATCGTGAGTTATAAGAACAACGTCATCGCCGTAGCGAAGGTAATGTTTTTCGTGAAGGATATGTTTTGCGAAATGGTCGAGTTCATTGAGATAGATGTTACCGAAGAGCTGGCTCGTGAGGTTGCTGAGGGGTAATCCCGTGCCTAAAGTCACCGAGAAGTTCTTGATGATGTTTTGCAAAAGAGACCTGATCCGCGTATCCGGAATTCGTTTTTCAAGCAAGCCCAGTAATATCAAGCCCTTTACGTTGTATATTTTGCAAGTATTTTCTTAATTTCAATAAATCGGTTTTGAAGAACTTTTTTGCTTTTTGCTTCGAGATTTAAGCGTAGCAAGTCCCCTCGGATACCTATTTCTGCTTAAGAAGCGCGCGAACGATTTGTTTTGTGCGGTCGGGTCCCACGACGGGGATGTAGTCAACTCCGGTCCTTACGACCGCATAATCATTGCCACCCGGGAAAATCGCATCGCCCACAAAGAGCATGTCTTTAATATCGACGTGCACGTACTTTTTTATTTGACGGAGCCCGTATTCCTTGTCGATACCTTTTCGAGTCACATCGATCGAGGTGAACCCAGCCGCATGCACTTCAAGATGCGGCAGGAGCTTTGCCACCTCCCGAGTGATCTGCATCTTAAGGTCACGGTTATCCCGTGCCCACTTAGTCTTCAGGGTCACACCCTTTTTTACTCCGAGCATCGCCACCACCTCCTGGCCAAGCGCAGAAAATGTAACCTGCGTGCGGCGATCTTCTATGACTCTGCCATAAACCTTCTCCGGAGGAATATACCCTATTTTTTTAAACACTTCACGGAACGCGCGCTTAATATCGACCCGCTCCTGCGATGAAAGGTGCGACGCATACACCTTTTTCCACCCAGACCGATAGCGATAGAAGGAGGTTGCTGTTGCGGGAAAGAGAAACAGATGTTCGAGTGCGGGCTTCGGGTGCCGGAGACGCGCGAGTTTTGCGAGCTGTTTCTTAAAGAGCTCATACTTTCCCCCACCAATGATTGCCACTTTTTTTACCACTAAAAGCTTCGCCATGAGCTTTGCCATCTCTGCATCCATGGGGGCTTTAGTCAAAGTGAGCGTGCCATCGATATCAAACACAATAAGTTGCCTTGGTTTGAGTCGCTTGAGATTTAATATTTTCATAGGTCGCTTGTTTGCCGTTCATGCCCGAGCAAGTAATCTTCAGTATATCACTATCTTTGTACACTATTTACGTTATAATAAAACCATTCATTACCTGCGCATGTCTCGAAACAAAAATAAAAATCGGAACGGCAAATCCCGCGACTCATTTCGCGTGGATATGCGCCCAGAAACTAAAAAAAGCATAACAGCGATCCTCCTTTTGGGGTTTGCTGTACTCCTCATGCTTGCCGCTTTCAGCAAAGCGGGACCTCTCGGAGATGTGTTGTTTCGGGGCTTGGGCAAGCTCTTTGGTTGGGGGTACTACTTGATACCCTCCATGGCATTCCTCGTGGCTATACTGTTCTTCCTGACGCGTGAAGAAAAGTTTTTCCGCCTTACCTTTATTGGAGCAGGGCTGTCTATTATTTTTGGGCTCGGCATTATTGATCTTTTCTTGCCCGAGCGCGGCGGATTGGTGGGCAACCTTGTGGGAGCGCTTGAAGCGCCTTTCGGAAAAATTGCCGCGGCAGTACTCACCATAACCTTTGCGCTTATTTCACTCCTTATCACGTTTAATGCTTCTCTGCTCCTCAAAAAAAGAACTAAAGAGGATGGGAAAGAAAAGGAGGAAAAAGAAATGGATGATCATATTATCATCAAATCTCCTCAGGAATCTCCTAAAGCAAAAAACGGAAAAGAAGAAAAGGAGGAACTTCAAGAAGACGAGGAGTCTGAACCCGAAGAGGTGGAGCCGATTATTGCGGAACCCACAGAATCAAAACGCCGCGCTGGTCATCAGCAACGGCAACACAAAAATTATGTCCCGCCGCCCATTTCACTTCTTAAATCTTCCACCGAAAAACCAACCTCGGGAGATTTGCGCGCAAACGCTAATATTATTAAGCGCACATTAGAGGGCTTTGGCATTGCGGTTGAGATGAGCGAAATTAATATTGGCCCTAAGGTAACGCGATATACCCTGAAACCCGCAGAGGGGGTGAAACTTACCCGCATCACGGCTTTAAGCCCTGATCTTTCGCTCGCCTTGGCCGCGCACCCGATTCGCATTGAAGCGCCGATTCCGGGCAAGTCGCTCGTGGGCATTGAGGTCCCGAATAAAACAGCGGCGCTGGTGCGCCTGGGCAATCTTATGGGATATGAAGAATTTGCCACCTCTACGCAACTTGTTTTCCCGCTCGGTAGGGATGTAAGCGGTGAAGCAATCTTTGTAGATATCGAAAAGATGCCCCATCTCCTCGTTGCAGGGAGTACGGGCTCGGGAAAATCCATCGCAATCCACAGCATACTCACTTCGCTCCTCTATAAAAATGGCCCCGAGAATTTAAGGCTTATTCTCATTGATCCGAAACGCGTTGAGCTTTCGGTGTATGAGGGCATCCCTCATCTTGTTTCGCCCGTCATTACCGAAGCAAAAAAATCCGTTGGGGTGTTTCGGTGGGCAATCGCCGAAATGGAGCGGCGCTATGAAACACTCCTTAAGGGAGGGGCGCGGGATATTAAAAGTTACAACAAAAACCATAAAGATGATCTGCTTCCGTATATTGTGATTGTTGTTGATGAAATGGCAGACCTCATGGCAAGCTATGGCAGAGATGTCGAAAGTTCCATCGTGCGGCTTGCGCAGATGGCGCGCGCTACGGGCATACACCTTATCCTCTCTACGCAACGGCCATCGGTTGAAGTCATTACCGGTCTTATCAAGGCGAACATTACCGGTCGCATTGCGCTCCAGGTGGCAAGCCAAATAGACTCCCGCACGATTATCGACATGTCGGGAGCTGAAAAGCTTTTAGGCGGCGGAGATCTCCTGTTTGTCTCGGGCGAGCTGTCAAAACCAAAGCGCGTGCAGTGCGCCTATATCAGCGAAGAAGAAGTCAAGCAGGTGACGGATTTTATACGAGATAACAATGAAGCAATTATTGAAACAGAAGAAGCGGTTGAAGAAGCTATCGCGGGCATGGTTCCGGAAAATCGAGATAATAAAGAAATATTCGATGAGTACCTTGAATCGGATGATGACGATGATCTCTACGGAGAGGCGGTGCAAATAGTGCGGGAAGCTGAAAAAGCTTCGGCGTCTCTCCTACAGCGCCGCCTTAAAGTCGGGTATGCCCGCGCAGCTCGGCTCTTGGATATGATGGAGGCAAAGGGAATTATTGGTCCCGGAGATGGAGCAAAGCCGCGGGAAATACTCATAGACAAGGAAAGCGTTTAAGCGTACATTCAGGGAATAAGATGGCTCATTTAGAAAAGCGCGATAGCGACTGCTTAGTAAGAATCCAAAATTTTTGGGAATTAGATATTAGAATAATTAGAAGTTTATGATTTATGGAAAATAAATTATTAAAAGATATTCTCCGCGAAGAAATGCAAGCCAAAGGGTACACGCCCCAGCGCGTGAGGCGCGAAACCGGAATCGCCGAGCGGTACGTGTTTGCGTTTATGGAGGGGGACTATAAACGGCTACCCGCGGCTCCCTATGTGCGCGGCTACCTCATAACCATCGGGCGTCTCCTTAACCTCAATGGCGCTGATTTGTGGAAACTTTATGAACAGGAGGGGGAACATTCGAAGACTTCGGGAGCGTTTGATACTTTGCCAAGTAATCGCTATGCCCTGAAAAGGTTTTCGCGGAAATGGGTGATTAGCGGAATCATCGGAGTACTTCTCGTTATTTATGGCGTGATGAACGGCAACCGTTTTTTAGGGGTTCCTTCGCTCGTTATTGAATTTCCTCATGACGAAATAACCACCAGCGCTGAAAGTCCGGTGACGCTCCGAGGACGTATAGATCCGCGCGACATACTCTCCATTGGCGGAGAAGCGGTTTCTATAGACCAAGAAGGAAACTTTGCCCGGGAGTATCCCCTGGAGCCCGGATTGAATATAATTGAATTTTCCGTGAAAAAACTTCTGGGTCGGGAAAAACGCGTGGAAAGAAATATTATATATGAACTCGCGAAGGAAGCGGATGTTCTCCTGGAAACCGGTGAATAACAACTCATGGGAAAACTGGTATACTAAAGAATATGAGTAAAAAAATAGCCGAAGAAAAAGAGCAGAAGGAAGAAGGTGAAAAGGATTTAGACAAGCTCCTTTCCTCACTCCAAGGTAAATATGGGGAGGGAGCAATTATGAAACTTGGCGATGCTCGCCGGGTGAGTGTGGATGTCGTGTCCACGGGCTCATTTTCGCTTGATCT
>JAGVPS010000078.1 GCA_020052135.1 Minisyncoccota bacterium | reverse complement strand
AGTTTTTTATAAAATCAATTTCTTTTTCAAAAATAACCGTGCGGAAGCGCCCGTCCTGAGGAATGCGCGTTTCATCAAGTCGCATATTCGAAAGCACTTTTACCCGCGCAACCATCGATTGTGAAAGTTCGGGCGGAAGCGCAGAATATTCCTCTAAATCTCCTTCAATGCGGAAACGGACGCGTGTTTTATCCCGCTGTGGTTCAATGTGAATATCAGAGGCACGGCTCGCTACCGCTTCTTTTAAAAGTGAAGCGATAATACGGATGATGGGCGCATCACTCGTGCTTGAAGCAAGCCCCTCGTCAAGCTTCACGAGTCTCTGGGAGAATGAGAGATTGTCCCCGCTCTTTGAAGCAATGGACTTTACTGCTGCTTGGATTTCTTCGCCAAAGGGTGAAAAGCGCTTTAGGGCAAGCGTGACATCCGACTGAGTGACCACATAGACGCCGAGCGTAACCCGCGCTTGTTTTGCCAAGAAACGCAATGCTTCCTCTGCGGAAACATTGTCGGGATCAGCCATGCCAACGACCAGCAAATTTTTATCGCGCGACAAAGGCACCATGCGATAACTTTGCATCGTTTCGCGCGGGATGAGCCGAAACAAATCTTCGGTGATTGTTTCGGGATCAATTTTTTTGTATGGAATTTTAAGAACGCTTGCTTTGAGTTTTGCAAGGTCAATCTCAGAAAGCAGATTTCGCCCCAGGATGATATCCTCTAAGTTTTTTTGTGTGTCGTTTGCTTCTGTGAGTAATTTTTCGCCCTCTTCCCGCTTCACCAGATTAGCGGAAACAAGCGCGTTGAAAAGCACCTGGTTCTTCATGCTGGAAGGAAAGGATTTGCCCGACCCAGTATGCCCGTTCCGGGCGGGCCAACATAGAGCTTCAAGGATTTAAACTCGGGACTCGACAAAACCGGCGATGGATCAATAAATTGGAGATTTGAAATTTGGTTTGTCTTTTTCAAGGCATCAGGGAGCACTGTTTCAATCTTTGGAGTCGGGGCAAAAAAGAGGTAATACACGAGCGAAGCCAAAAAAACCACGCTAAAGACCCCGGTTATAATGCCAAACCAGTTTATTTTCTTCTTTGGTTGTTCAAAAACGATAGCCATAATAAAAATTCAAAGTTAAAAAATCAAAGTGTAAAATTATAGTAGCTCTTCATTTCATTCAGAACATTTTTAATTTTTAAACTGTCATTTTTCATTTTGATATTTATATTTTGCATTATCATAACGATTGATAATACGCTTTAACGACCACGGTATACGCATAATTGTTTGCGGAAGCGCTCGGGAGAATCGTGATGCTTGCCGTATCCATGACTCGGATATTCGTTTCAATCCGCTCAAGAAATGTTTTAAATGCATCGTATGGCCCCACCAGCTTCAGATTCATCTGGAGCGTCCGCAAGACCGGAAGCGACGAGGTTTGCGTTGACAGCGATGTTGTTCCTTTTGGCGTTACGAGGTGAGGCTCTATGCTCTCTAGAAAAAGCCCGGAAACGCGGGCGAGCGATCCAATCTGGTTTATGGCTGTCGCATAATCCTCTTCATTGGGAATAGCCCGAGATACCGCTTCCCTGAGACCTGAAATACTCTCATATTGTTCCAAGAGGCTTTTTACTTCGTCAATGATCTTACTTTGATTTTCATACGTTTCCTCCTTGCTCGCAAGATCTCCGCGCAACTGATTTATCCGCGCGTACTCCGGGCGGATAAATGAAACAAATACGAAAAACGATCCAGCAAGAAGCGCAAGGCTGGCAAGTAGTCCAAAGAGCCGTTTTGAAGAATCTTTCATAAGCCTAAAGAAGCGGCATTCAAAAATAAATTGGCTGAGAAGTTCACCGCCCCTCCTTCTTTAATGCGGGCGTTTCCCATTTCGTATCGCGTAAGCTCTTTCATGTTTGCAAACGCTTGGAGCTGTTCCGCGAGAATATCGTATGTCGGCGCTATACCCTGCACCTCAACTCTCCGATCGGGAACTGAAAACGTGAGATTTGTATATTGCACGCGGGTGTTTGTATGAGCTTCAAGCAATTTTAATATTTTCGAAGAGCTCGAGTGCGTATCCAAAACATTTTTTAAATTAATAAGCTGGGTTTGAAATGCCAAAAACTCATCCTGCTTTCCGAGCGTTGGATCAGTTGCCGCAAGCGTTTCAAGTTTTTTCGTTGTGGTATCAATGCGCGCCTCTAAGAAGTTTTTATATCCAAATGCAAGTCCCACGTATGTCAAAAGGAAAACCAAGAAAACAAAGCTCATGAAATAGAGCAGTTTCCACGCGCCGCCGCCGCCCGGCACGGATTCCCGAGGCAGTTGATTCATGGCGTTTGATAAACGTTGATCGGGCATAGTTTGTAAGATGGGTTTTTAAATGAGCTCTTTCATACCAAGTCCCAATGCAACAGCGAGGAGAGGTCCGGTGCTTGCTGTGACGGGATCAAGACCCGCTGGCATTTTTATTTGCGTGAAAGGATTTCCTTTTTCAGACGGAAGGGCAAAGTATTTACTAAAATACTCTACGATGCCCGGCAGATTTGCTCCTCCACCAGCAACAAGAACGGCCTTTACCTTATCCTGATAGGCGTTCTCGTAGCTCGAAATTATCCTCTTCCCCTCGCTCATTATAACATCCAATATAGGTTCAATCAGTGTGGATAACTCATGTTCCCCACCAAAGCCGGAAAGTCCTCGCGCCCGCTTCAAGTCTTCGGCTCGCTCATCGCTGATGTTTAAGCCTCGTGCAATAGTTTGCGTGAGCGAACCACCTGAAAAATCCGTCTGCCCGCTGAAATACAAGAAACCCGACCGCGCGATTGCTAAGCCGGTCGAACGAGAGCCAATATCTATGATAAGCGTAGTCTCTGCAGACCCTCTCGTGAGCGCCCGGGCAATGCTCATACCCTCAATTTCAACAGAATGCAGTTCGAGCCCGATTTTTTTAAATGCTCTCCGATAGGTTGCAATCTGCTCATTGGGAATCGCCGCAAGCATCACTTGTGTTTTCATAGTTCCCGAAGAATCACGCCGTTCCCCTACCTTGATCCAGTCAATGGTGACCGCGGAAAGCGGAAGCGGGATATATTGCTTCGCCTGAAGCTCGATAACCTTTCTTACTTCTGTGTCAGTTGCGACCGGCAACTCAAGGAGCGTGGAAAACGCGCTGAAGGGTGGCACTGAGGCAACCGCGTCTCGTCCGCTAAAATGACCGCGCTCAAGCATGAGCGCGAGATACCGGCTAAGTTTGTCCTCAGAAATTTTCAAGCTACTCGTCTGGACTGCTTCATTTGCCCGCTCAAGATATCCGAGATCCTCAAGAATGGCATAATTTCTGAGCTCAAGGCCCTTACTCGATCGCGTGATGTCCACGATCTTCAAAGAGGTGGTTCCAATATCAATTGCCAGAGAGGGTTTTTTTCCGATGACGGAATTGAATGAAGAAAGGAAAGACATATAAAATAAATTTCTAATTTCTAATATCTAAAAAATTCTGACTTCTAATTATGTTTAGTTCTAAAATTGAAGCATGGAGCATGTATTAGGAATCGATAATTGAAAATTATCATTCTCGACATATACTAAAGTATACCATATCACGTATGCCATCATCTTTCGTTAAAATCTGGGAAACAGTGCTTGATATTCTTTTTCCTCCGCTCTGCACGCTTTGTGAAAAGACCATGAACCGAGATGAACGAGAGGATGGGATATGCGCTTCCTGTATATCCTCAATACCGGTAAAAACTGCGTTCACCTGCCCAAAATGCCGCGCGCGGCTCGCGGAAAATAAGAAGGTTTGCCACAAAGATATGCCCTTCTATCTTGCGGCCGCGCTCCCGTATGGCGACGAACGCGTAAAAAAGCTCATCTGGAAATTAAAATATGAAAAGCATACCTACGCCGCTCGTTCCCTTGCGCGTCTCATGCGCGAGCATCTGGAAGCAGTCGGTGTTTCGCCATCAGATTTCACGTTTGTCCCTATCCCCCTTCATAAGAGTCGGGAACGAGAGCGAGGATTTAATCAATCAGAGCTTATTGGCGCTTTCATCGCGAACGCATTCCAGCTACCGTTTGAGCGAAAAGCGCTTATACGCATTAAAAAAACCTCGGCTCAGGCAGAAACAAAGAACCGCAATGAACGGAAAGAAAATATGGCCGGCGCTTTTAGCGCGCGCGAAAGCATCGTGAAGAATAAAAATATTTTCCTAGTGGATGACGTATATACATCAGGCGCCACCATAGAAGAAGCGGTGCGAACTTTGAAAAAAGCGGGGGCGAAGCACGTGGTCGCGCTCGTCGCCGCGCTTGCATAAGCAAGCTTTTTCTCTATTACTATTTTATCAGCTCCGTCGCAACGAATGAGAGAGGTCTTCCGTAAACCTTGGCACACTTGCTTCCGAGAACGATCCTGTACGCTCGTTCATAAAGCTCTAGAGACGAGAAAGGCCGCGACCTACTTATATCCTTATACCCAACCCATCATTTTCCTACGATCGTAGGAAAATGATGGGTTTAATTGGATACCTATATTGTACAATCTTAGCGCGTTAGTTCATTTTTGATATTTTCGTACTCGGGCAAGGAAATCTTCGAGGCGTTTGAGCGGCGGGACGCCGCCCAAGGACTCATGGGGTCTCGTTGTATTGTACCAATTCACAAATGCGTAGAGGAAGCGTCTCCGATGATCCCGCGAGGGAAACCCTCTGCCGCTTCTGCCGAAACACTCGGTCATGAGGGTCTTAATGACCCGCCCTGCTTTGCCATTCGTGTACGGATGGCGGGGCTTCGTAAATCCTTGATCAATGCAGTGACGCCTTAGTCCGGCAACAAAGGGATGGTCGGGTCTTCCTCGATATTCACTGCCGTTGTCAGAATATGCTTTCCCCATGCGGAAAGGCAGGGCATGAATCGTTTCTTCAAGAAAGATAGCGGAGGAGTATGAGGTCTTGTCCGGCAGGATGTCGGCCACGAGAAAGCGAGAGAAGTCATCAATGGCCACATGGAGCCATTCTCGGGGGCTCGTGATGGCTTCACCGTACATCACGGGCAACTTCTTCGTATCGAAATGCACGAGCTCGCCAGGCGTGTCTTTTTCGTACCGCTTCAAGCGGTGTTCCCTGCGCGCAAGCTTCTTCGCGAGCATGCGCTCGGTCCGGGCAAGGTGGCGGAGGCCATACCGGACGCTCCGGTACCGGTGATTGATGGAAGGCAAATTAGCGAAGACCTCGATCTTGGCCTTTTTCAAGGTGCGGTAGACCGTGGTGCGTGATATACGGTAGTGGCGGGCAAGTTCTGCAATGGAATCCCCGTCAATCCACCGCCGGTACATCTCTCGTCGTTCATACGGGAGTAATTTGGTATTCTTGTGCATGAAAGACTCGGGTATATGGAACTGCGACCTTTGGGTGTGACCCTATGGCCTCAATTCTCGCCCGAGTCTTTCATTTGTTCAAAAGCGTACTAACGCGTGGGAAATGTACACCTATATAGGTCTGGGGTGTAAATATTATTTTTTGTCTTACAATGGGAACGCCTCGTGCATGCGCTTTTCGTCGCCGAGCTCTGCGACGCTCCCGGAAAATCGTACCTCACCTGCGGCGCTCGGCAAAAAGCCGTTTACGATATTAAAAAACGTGGTTTTCCCTGCCCCGTTCGGCCCGATAAGCGCGGTGATTTTCTCCCGCTCGAGCGCAAAGCTCACGTCATGCACCGCTTTTACTCCGCCGAAAGATTTTGGACTTGAAGGATGTCCATTAAATAATTTAAGTTCGTTTTTTAAGTTCGATTTCCTCCTTCGCAAGATCAAATTTCACTATGAATAAATCAAAAAATCCGCGTTGGCCAACAACGCCATATCCCATAGGAGAAATATTTGGCAAAAATCCGGCGTCGATAGTAAACGGCCATCCACCAACTTTCATCGTAACTCTATGAACGTAATATGGTTCGCTAACGCCCGTGATACCGCTTACGCTCTGTTTAATTCCGGAAGTAATCTTAATCCCGAGTAGCTCTCCGATTTCAGCGTTAAAGATACAAAAATCTGCGCCAGAATCTACAAGCACTTCATGGCGTATCGGAAAGTTTTCGTATATTAATTCAATGGGAATAACCGGCCTTAAAACTCCGGAGCCGTATTTCTTATACGAAAATTTCATACCTACCTATATAGGGTACCAGCCTATCGGGAATACGAGTGAGGATAGGCCTTTCGTATCCTTTTTCATATGCTTCAAGAAAAGCTTTTTTTGCAGTCTTCCCACTCCCAAGAACCGTGATTTCATCTTCGTCGAGCGCAACCCACGATCCTTTATAGCGAACTACAAGTTTCGTCCAATCTATTGCCATAAGGTAATGATGACATACTATTGACGACCAATCAATATGATATATAACCCATATATATGATTTTTTGTTAGGCCACTTCTGCTTGATAACATTGTTCACAGTAAATGATTTCCTTTCGATTGGGGGCATATGAGGTTTTGAATTGGTTTTGGCAAACACTATCGCCATGCGGATGTTTCGCGGTATTAGTGTAAACACCGTTTTGAGATTTCTCGCCCCCGCACTGACACTCTCGATCCCAGAGTTTAAAGGGTGTTCGCTGGCGAAGGCGACTATAGTGTCGACAATTAGAGCATAGCCGTGGCAACGCGAGATTCACGGCTTTATAAAACTGGAGTTCGGAGGGAATAATTTTTAAATGCTCCCATACACTGCTCGTTGCAGATGCCCTTATGCTCACACCCGATAACTTGATTCAAGATATCGTCAGAAACATCTTTAATATGATCGGGTAGATTTGTTGGGGGTAGTGTGATGGTATATTGTTTTTCATCCTGTTTCCTCCATCTATAACCAGCATTTAAAATATCCTCTTTTAATTTTGGATAATATTCCTGCGCAATTGTTTCATTATAAGCAAACGGACTTAGTTCTGTTGGAAAAAACTCACCATAGCCATACACTCTGCCTTTTGCATCTTTGTAGGGCATATCTCTCATCTGCTTCACGATTCTTTGCCGGAGATCTTCATACTCGTCTTTTGTGTATTGCTTGTTTAAAATACAATACCGTTTATTACGCAACCCGATACAACCAAATAAATCCTTAGCATTCTGACAGGCATAGGTGTAGTCCGTATTTTCGCACGCATGCGTGAAGATAGAAAAAAGGTTGCGCGTGGCATCAAGTCCCGTATCAACCACTTCATATGAATTACTTAAGTTCCCGCCCGCGCCATACGCGTCGTATGTGTCACGCAAACCCGTACCATGAATGATATATTTACTGTCCTCAACGTCGCCGAATATATCAAATCCCATATATAGATTTTTTGCGTTACCAATATTATCCCCAATCGTATTGACTGACTTCAAAATGAATCCGTGCCGCCGAGGATGTTGCCCTATAAACTGCTTAAACTTTTCTCGAAATTCCGAAAGAGCGGCGTAGCTACCAAAATCATACTTTGCCCGCTCGGTAACATACTCTTCTTTTGAATATGGCTGATTGAAAATACAGTGCGACTTGTTACGTAAATTAATACACGCAAGTGAATCAGTCATATTTTTACACGCGTGAAGAAAGGCGGAGTCAACGCTTTCGTCGCTGTCATATGAAAAAAAGCCACGATTCAAATCACCGCACAAAACATTGTCATAACATTGCGTGTTGTTAATGGCCTTATAGAGATCAAAAGAGTTTTTACAGTTCACCGCTCCTGATGTATAAGCTAAATCTTCATTTTTGTATGACGCATAAACGAGATAGCAATTTTTCACATCAGCATTATGGTTCCCATACTCACTATTCACACAATTTGAGTTAGCAAGATTCGGCAACGGCGCCTGCTTCATTAACTCTCTAAATTGCACAAAAAACGGCTTACTGAAATCATACTCCATGCCTGATGCCAATTGATCCCACGCATCTCCCCACCAATAGTCACGGTTATACACGACACAGGACTGCTCTGGAGCAAACATGGTAATTATGTCTTTTCCGGTAGCGGCGCATTTTCGGTGATACAAACTTCTCTCGTTGCGCCAACTCATCCGACGCTCTATCCTACACTCCGGGCAAAACGTCGGTGGCGGCACGTCTATCTTTTTATAGAAATCAAAATCT
>JAGVPS010000118.1 GCA_020052135.1 Minisyncoccota bacterium | reverse complement strand
TTGCTTCGTCGTTGCTACTCCTCGCAATGACAAAATTAGAGTTAGATTCTCCATTTCTGCTATAATTCCCCCAATGCTCCGACCTCGGATTTATTTTAAGTACCTCCTCGGCACAACCCTTTTTCTGCCGGCGTTTTTTTCGATCTTCGCGCAGCCCGCACTCGCAACATGCTGCAAGTGCGTTCCAAAAAAGGTATGAAACGAAGATGTGGTTACAGTAACTTATTAAACTCATTTATCGTCTTGTTGGTTTTGTTTTGCTTTTTTCTGCCTCAAAAAGAAATTCTTGCGCAAGAATCCGCGCAACTTTCTGAACCGGCCATAGTAGAGCCACCAAAGCTAGGCGTTCCAATACCGGGTCTACAGCTCGGATCAATCTTGGCTCCAAAAACAGGATTAATGGAAATCCCGTTCCTGGCGCAATACGTTGCCGGCGTGGCAAGATATCTCATTAGTATTTCCGTGGTCGCTGCCGCAATCATGATCGTATACGGAGGATTTTTATACACCATAGGATCCACAGGAATCCAGGTGAAACAAGGAAAAGAAATCGTAATAGACGCCATTATCGGCTTACTCCTTTTATTAGGAACGTACACGATCCTAAAAACCATAAATCCTGAATTAGTGACGCTGAAAACGCTGAATGTTCCGGTAGTAAAATTCATTCCAATAGAGCAAGCGTGGTTTACGGAAAACGGAACATCAAATCCTTCGCTTGACAATACGGCCGCAGAATCGGCAGGGAACGCATTCATCCCAAGTCCACCACGTCCTGACGAAACGCCCTTTGTGGGTGAAGCGGTCAGCATTGCAAAAATAGATACAAGTCAACTTGTTGGCGCACCTGCCAAACTCCAAATGTATTGCCCTACTCTCGGAGAGGTAAGCGAAGCAAAGACATACGAACAAAAAATTCAGCTGTTAGTAAGGGTTGTATTGGGTTGGAAAAAAGTCTGTGTGGATGAAAACCTTTGCATCTATTGTCAGACATGCGGCACGGCATTGCCAAATGGACCAGTTTGGGGAACTGGCGGCGCCGATTTTATTTTGAGGGCACTAAAAGCCCAGGGGATATTAAACGATCCAAGAGAACTTTGGTCCGCTCCTCAATTCGCCGGCTGTCTAACGGCATTCAGAAAAAACGAATCTTCAGTTAACACAATGTCAAAATGCACTCCACCCGTAACAACATTATACAAAAAAGAATTTATCGATAGGTTTAATCAAGCTAAACTTTACGGTAGCGATTGCAATGGGTTTCGTATCGCGCTTTACAATTGTGCGAGATCCGTAATGAAACAACCCCCAATTAAAGAAAGTGACTACTTCAGTGCCGCGTTCCTTGGAAAACTCGACTCCGATCCATCGACCATTATACATGCTCGCACTGACGAAGATTTGATGGCAATCGCAGCAAAGAAAGGTGGAATGAAATTCGGTGATATTGTATATACAAATAGTGTAAAAGGAGGAAAGTTACATTGGGCTATTTATACTGGAGGAAGACCGGATGTACCCTTTTCTTTTCTGGAAATGGGTGGAAAGGCAAATTTGGGAGGAAAAACTGGAGGCGTATTAGTACCGGGTTTGAAAAACTGGATGAGTGGAGTTACAGCGCAAAAACAGGGAATGACAATCCAAGATTACGTTGATGCGGAAACAAAAAAAACCCCAGGGGTAGTAAAAAGCAATGGCGATATTGTAACTTGGCAAGAACCCAAATTCAAGCCTCACGAAGGAATTATCTTTGTCTGGCGTCCGTATGAATACCAGGGATGTGCATCGAAAGCGGAATGCAAAGAAGGTGAATCATGCTTCTGTACCCAAGAGGACAGTATAGTCAATTATCCAAAAAATACATGCCATATCGCTAAAATATGTCACGCTGTAAAATCTGACAATCTGGCTTGTGTAAACGACGAACATTGTGCCGTGGGTTATTCTTGTAAGAGAACGAACGAAAAAAGCAGCAGAGGAAAATGCAAAAAGGATTAAGATTACAGTATTCATGAAACGCATCTTCATTATCGTATTCCTAGCATCACTTACAATGATGACGCTCGGCGCTATTCCGGCACTCGCCGAAAAATGCTGCCAATGCACAAATCCAAACGCCACAGATTCAAAAGCTATTATTTGCATCGAATCGGTGAGCGACGACTGTACTTCTCTAAAAACCAAAAGTAATAATGCTGATGTGAAGAAGCTTAACTGTATTAAACCACTAGATCCTGCACAATGCCAAAAAATATCAAATAACGGAATGTGCGCATCGGGACCGCATAAAGAAATTAGTTATTCTATTGAAAGTACTACCCAAGGAACCAAGTCTGTATCTCCAACCGAAGAAACAAAACAAATTGAACCCCCAACTCTTGGTATTACAATTCCAGGCGTCGAGTTTTCTGGTAACATCCCTGTCGTTGGAGGAGATCTAAAAATACCTTGGTTCGCTCAATATATTTCAGCTATCCATAAATATCTATTTGGCATTTCCGTTGTGGCTGCGGCGATCATGCTCGTCTACGGAGGAGTGTTGTATATAGTTGCGGCATCGGGAGCGAAAATTGAAAGCGGAAAATCTATCCTAAAAGATTCCCTAATCGGTCTCTTTATCATTCTCGGTGCCGTGACTATTCTTCAAACTATCAATCCGGAAACGATTCAGCCGAAAGCTCTTACCATTACTTCCATACGACCTAAAATCCAAATTATTCCCTCACAGACATTTCAGGCGATACAAGAAGTAGCGCTTGCTCAAAAATTCGTACCGGATATAGAGATACAAGAAAGACTAAAGGATATCAGGGGTGGGAAATTGCCAGCAGAGCGACAATACCCAAATAACCCTTTTGATTCTCGCGAGACTCTAGACGAAGAGGCGATCACTAAAGTTTCTGAGCTGATCGCTGAAAAAACCGGCATTTCAGATTTATGCATCATTAAAAGCATCATCGGAATTGAATCAAAGGGACGAATAAATGCACTCGGTCATGACGAAGACGTGGCGGATTTGTCGGTACAATGGCGCCTTGATTTTCTTCGAAGCGGTAAGAAAAAATCAGGAATAGATTCCCCTTCAGGGGCAGTTTTTACGCCTCCAACCGACCTACCGTCAGATTGCACTGAAGATGTTGCCGCTGAATGTCGTCAAGTCATAGCGGACACGAAAAGTATTAAAAATGATGACATTATCACCGCTCAACCACCAACATTCGGGCTTGACATGCGATTCTCTCATGGATTAGGACTTACACAGATAACCGTTTTTCCGCCGGAAAAAAAGGGGGGAGGACACTGCAAAGGATCGGATGGCTCTTATGGCGTATCCACCAAGCATTCAGGGGGATGTTGGACAATCCCAATGCTTTTGACGCTAGAAGGTCAGGTAGAACTTGCGATAAAACAATTGAAATCTATTAAGGACAGCGGCGCAAAAACCCCATGTAATTTCTTTGGTGGATGGGGCGGAAAGGGCAATATAAATATATGCACGGGTTTGTTCGCAGAAAAAACGAAATATTACGCCAAATGCGTTAAAAGCAGCAATAAAATATCTCCATGACGCATATCCGTATTTACGGCATCGCATTCCTATTATCGCTCGCGATAACAGTCTTTCATACTGATTTCGCCTTCGCCAAAACTTGTTGCAAATGCACCTCGTCCTCACCGCCCGCTAACAACATCTGCATAACTACAACAGTGAAAGATTGCGCAAAAATGCCGGCGGCAAGTAAAAACGAGGACGTTAAAAAACTAAACTGCGCCAAGTTAGACGATGCGCAATGTAAGACGGTTGCTGAAAATGGCTCTTGCATCGTCGGTCCCACGGATGAAGCTGAATATATACCGCAGGTGGCAACGACCGAAGACATCAAACCTATAGAACCTCCAACTCTTGGAATAAACATTCCGGATCTCACGTTTTCAGATAGACTCGTTGCCGTTGAAGGGTTCTTCACCATCCCATGGTTTGCCCAATATGTTTCCGCGATCAATACTTATCTTCTGGGTATTACCGCTGTAGCGGCGGCGATCATGCTTGTGTACGGTGGCTTTCTGTATATTGTCGGATCGACCATCCCCGGCGTGGCACGCGGCAAAGAGATTATCAAAGACACGCTCATAGGATTACTGCTTCTTTTAGGCTCATACGCCATGCTTAGCACCTTGAACCCAACTCTCACCGTCCCTCAAGGCATCAGGATAAAAAGTATCTCGCCGGAAATGCAATGGTTCGAAGATCATGGAACTGGCGATCCGATCTATTCTACTCCAACCATCAAAAAAATAATGGATTCAAAAATCCCCGGCAGAAGTACCCCTAAAAAAACTTCGGTAACGTCCAAAACCCTGGTTCAACTCTTGGTTTCGGCAGCTTCAGCCGAAGCTTTTCATAATGTTCCAGATGGGAAGTCGGCTTTCAACGAAATACTCAATGCTAATGATTACAAAAAATTGCAGCGCGGTCCCCAAAAAATGAACGCGTTTTGCACTACGAAGGAAGAAGCCGATCAAGCAACTACGTACAACCAAAAAATCAAGCTTCTAGTGAAAGCTGTATTGGGTTGGGCACAGGTCTGCACCAAAGACCGTAAATGTGTTTATTGTCAAACCTGTTCTACGGGGCTACCGGATGGTGTGCCGTCTGGAGCAGCTAATGCGGATTTTGCAGCTAATGCGCTCACTGGTCATAACATTGGGGTTGAAAAAATATGGCCGAAGGACGTAGCCTGTCAAAAAGCATGGAGTAATAAGAGTAAGAATTTCAAAATTAGCTCAATTTCGCAATGCATTGCGCCAGCTCAAGCTGCATATACTGAATATTTCATCAATAATCTCGCGAAAGCTGGTTTATATGGAACAGATTGCAGCGGTTTCGCCACCCACCTATACAGGTGCACCAATGCCGCTTTTACACTACCTCCAAACGGTAAATCAGTCTCAAAATCCCCTCCGACTCCGTACCTTACCCCTATCGACATTGGCAAATTCGACAAACTGCCTACTTTCGTCTTTTCTGGGCATTGGGGCGATGCGGATTTGCCCGAAAAAGCAAAAAAGATGAAATTCGGAGACCTCGTTTACACTTGTTGCGGTGGCAGTGAAGACCCTTATAACGCCCATTGGTTCATGTATACTGACGGCCATCCTGACGTTCCGTTCTCTTTCATCGAAATGGGCGGGGTCACAAAAGATGAAAAAGGCAGTGGCGCTAATGTAGATGGTTACGGACACGTTCCAGGAGTAGTTACTCAACCGCCGGGCTGGACCATTATGGATTATTTGAAACCTAAAATGCCCAAAATAGATGTGTGCAGCGATGAGCACTGTGGGTTCTATAAGCAATGCGGATCATATTATTGCAAAGGTGGCAAGCAAATCTTTAAATACACTAAAAACGATCCAGCAAAAGCGCTTATATGGGTGTGGCGCCCATTCGCCGATGTCCAACAGTAATCCTTGCTGACGCCACAATGTATGCTCCGCATATTTACAACGTGCCCCACAAGCGCCCGACGCGCAATATTTTAACAGATATAGTTCGTGTTCCTAAGCGTAATGTACGTTGAACCAGATTATACTATTCTTCGCGGCCGCGAAGAATAGTATAATCTTCATCGACTGCTCTCATTCTTTCTTTCTTGGAGGAAGTTTGAAACGCTTGCGAAACTTCGCCTCATCGTCAAACGTCTCGGCTATAACGCATTGCACGGAAATCTCATTGAATTTTGCGGCTCGTCGC
>JAGVPS010000119.1 GCA_020052135.1 Minisyncoccota bacterium | reverse complement strand
GTTTAGCAAACCCCCCGAATTGACCAACTATCGGACTCCTCCAGGTTTATTTGAGTAAACGTGAATTGTGAGTACCTACAATTTTCAAATATTGCGCGACCTCACTCTGATTATACAGCCACACTCGTTTATTTTCTACTTTATCGATTAGTTTAGGAGTCAATTCGAGGTTTTGTAGTGTTTCTCGCACAAAATGTAACAACGGAACAGACCTGTTTACAAACGCAAGTTTTTTGTAGGAATATATTTTTCCATTCACTTTGTATGTGTGATGAAAGATGCCACCATCCGTATCAACCATACCGCGTACGCACGCGATCCGATATAAAGGGTTTTTTTGTATCCAATCTGGTACACCCACTTGTTGTTTTACCTTATTGCCGATTTTTAATCCAAGTTTGACAAAATATTGAATAGAGCGCATACCGCTTCCTTGTATAATAATCACATGACAATCATTACGCGTAAGAACTGACGGAGTAAATTTAAAAAGGTTCGTGATAAGTTTTTTTACGAATATGCTATATTCTCGATCCTTAACTAAATTAAGTGCTATAGACCATTGCTCTTTTCCCACATGCCCGTCACCAAGTAGTATTCCTACAAATTCGGCCAATTCTACAGAATATCCGCGTGGTTCGTGAAATGGTTTGGGTTGCGGAATGAGTCCACGCTCTCTCAGAACTTGTATACCCCGCTTTCCTCCTTTGCTTCTACCTTCGGGAGAGCCAAGCGCGCCATATTTTGCGAGCACTGCCTTGGCACCCATCCTGCCAGCAATTATTTTATCAGCGCGCCATTTGGCTAGTGTGATGTTTTTTGAAAGAGGGAACGGTATGTGATGTGTGTTCTCGATAATAGTAACGACGCGTCTCGGAATTGCATATTTTCCTCGACGCCAATCTCTATAGCTTCGGCTCACAACACCAAATAAAACAGCGATCTTTTCAGTGTTCATTTTGCTCTTAGATTCGAATATTCGGAAGTACTTGATTTGGAGATCTTTTGGCAGTTTATATCTATTTTCCATATCGTCTCTGCTATACTTCCATGATATGATATACTAAGCTTAAAGTCAAAAGGAGGGGTCGGATAATGGTATTCCACCAGTCTTGAAAACTGGCGCCCGTAAGGGCTTGCGGGTTCGACTCCCGCCCCCTCCGCCATGAATTATATGGAACAAAGAATAATGAGTTTAACAGCAGAGGAATATCTTGTAGATTCTCGCTTTTATCTTTCTAGACAAACTTTAGATGCAGATCCAGGGGATCCTGTTTCTAGTAAAAAAAAGCAAGCAATACAAGATTCTTTATTTTGTAAAGGCGGTAAGCCAAGAGATAGGTATTTAGCACCAGGGGAATACGAGAAAATGATAACTATTCTTTCAACTGACTACCCGGAAGCGTTTGGGGTTTGGTTGAGAGCAAATGCAAAGCATTTAAGAGAACTTCAGATTCAGGGACGATCAAAGGCGCAATTAATAAATGAAGATGAAAATACATTTCCCAGAGAATTGAAGCCGTATTTTGAAAGAGAAGAAGAATATAAATATATTTTGGATTTAATAGAGTGGGTGTAAATTATAGTTTCCCTTGAAGGTATTCCAGACCTAAGTGCTCCACTCTTTTGGTTACTCAGTATTTGATATATACTAAACTCATGGTTGATACTGCCGACGATACAAAACAACAAGTCCAGCAAGAGGTTCTTCTGGCCTGGTCTTCCCCGTCCCGGCTTTTCAAACGCCGTGATAAGGAATATTTTACGAACGTCGGGGCAATTGTATTTCTTCTCGTCATCATTCTGGTATTCGCCCGGGAGTTTTTGCTCATCGCGGCCGTCGTATCCATCGTATTTCTTATTTACGTTCTTTCTACCGTGCCGCCGGAGGAGGTGACACACCGGATTACCAACTTAGGGATCGAAAGCGCAGGGCATTATTACCGGTGGGAAGAGCTGTCGGAATTTTGGTTTGAGGAGCAGTGGGGGCAGATGTTGCTTGTTCTGCGGCCGATATTCGGGACGCGCATCATCATCCTTTTGGGAGCCCAGGATAAAGCTTTGGTCCGCAAACTTATTGCCCAGTACATACCGTTTCGGGAAAAACCGGAGAAAAGTTGGGTCGATAACGCATCCTCGTGGTTATCAAAGAAAATTCCCCTGGAGAAGCCTTCAGCTTGACAAACGAGAATTTGATATGTACACTAGTGTACATATGAATTATATTCTACCAATCACGGCTCTTAGAAAAGATATATTTGCCGTCATGGAGAGAGTCGCTAAGACCGGTGATGTTGTTGAAGTGGAAAAAGAAGGAAAACGGATCGTAAAGATTGTTCCGATAAGAGATGACGCTGCGGGTAGGGCAGATTATATTCTTATACATGTGCTTCCGAGCTTGAAGGGCGTTTGGAAGAACGAAGCAGCTTGGACTCGTACAGCGCGGGAGAAGAGGTATTGGAATCAACAGATATTCTCATGACGAAAATACTCGTTGATAGTGATATTATTATCGATTTTTTGCGAACTGGGAGCGGAACACTCCCCAGATTTCTAGAAGGACAGCGTGATGGTAAATTCGAATTATATCTCTCTTCGGTAACCATTCTGGAACTGTTTGCAGGGAAATCATCAAAATCAATCGCTGGGAAACTCCTCGAACTTATTGATGGGTTTATTGTTATACCTATAGGAACAGAACTTGCTGTTTTTGCGGGCGAACTCAAGCGAGACCACAAAATATCCGTAACCCTCGCGGATTTATTTGTTGGAGCAACGAGTGTCTTTGTGGGAGCAAAATTAGCCACACGCAACAGACGTCACTATCAAGGCATCCCAAAACTTCGATTTGCGGTATAATAAACTCCACTGCGCCCGTAGCTTAACTGGATAGAGCATCAGGTTGCGGACCTGACGATTGTGGGTTCAACTCCCGCCGGGCGCACCAACGGGGAGGATTAGCCAAGTGGTTTACGGCGACGGTCTCGAAAACCGTTCTCCCGCAAGGGAGGCACAGGTTCGAATCCTGTATCCTCCGCTTATGATTATTACCATCTGCGGCAGCATGCAGTTTCATAGTGAAATGGCGCAAGCGCAACATGAGCTTGAAGCGCAGGGCATACGAGTGCTGGTTCCCACAGAGCTTTGGAATAAGAAAACCAACGAGGCATACATGAGCCGGGATGAGGATAAAATATCAACCAAAATAGAATACGATTTTATCCGTGAGCATTTTAGAAAGATAGAGAAATCCGATGCAATTCTTATTCTCAACTATAAGAAAAAAGGAATTGCCGGCTACATCGGCGGCAATACATTTTTGGAAATTGGGTATGCATTCGGCCTTCGGAAGAAAATATACCTTTTGTATCCGGTTCCGACAATGGATTATAGTGTGGAAATGCACGCAATGAAGCCGATTGTATTGAATGGTGATTTAAGTAAAATTGCACCTGTAGCTTAACGGATAGAGTGCTGGCCTCCGAAGCCGGTGATGCGAGTTCGATTCTCGCCAGGTGCGCAAAGCCCTCCGGCCTGCCCGCCAGAGCTTCGCTCAGGCGATGCGCAGGCGGGAGGCTGTAATTGCAGTTCGACTCTGCACAGAAGCGCACAATACCCCGCTATTTTAGCGGAGCAAGCTGTTGTATCACGCGAGAAAATACTGATTTTCCTGTCGCGATACTTATTCCCACCACAACGATGAGACTCCCGATGATAAACGAAGCATTAACTGTTTCCTTCAGTACTATGAGTGATAATGCAACACCGACAACAAGCTGGATATAATCTTTCAGGGATGCCGTCGTTGCTGATATGTGTTTGATTACCCACTGAAACAATCCAAATGTGACGACTGTTACCGGAACAGTGCTATAGAGAAATACGAGGAGATATGTGGGGTCAAGAACCTTTGGTGCAAAAAATAGCTGTCGTGTAGAAACAGCAAGTATCAGACTGACTACGGCTAACGTGAGAAAGTTTATTTCTGCCATAACAAGAGGAGAATACGTGTCGTTGGAAAGAAAACGTCGCGACCCGATGACATACAATGTCCAACAGAGGACAGCGGCAACGAGCAGCATGTTTCCGACAATATCTCCCCCGAGCACTTTACCCTCTTCCCAGAGAGGAAGAAGTGTGATGTACATAGCTCCTATTAATCCGATGATGATGCCGAAAAGTTTTTCCTTTGGTGTGCGTTCATTGATTAATAAGCGCGCAAGAATAGCTGTGACGAGCGGTACGCTTGCGCCGATGATTGCCGATGAGCTGACGGTTGTTCGGGAAATGCCATAATAAAAAAGGATTGCGTTTCCTGCTGACAACAGACTAAAGGGGACAAGTACGCGCCACATGTGAATGGGTTTTTTCGCTTTGATAAACCACGGAAGCAGAACGATTGCAGCTATGGCAAACCTGTAAAACAACACGACGTACGGGTGTAACTGGCGGATGAGTATTTTTGCAACCACTCCTGCAGAGCCCCACAGGACGGAAATAAGCAACAAGCTAAAGAAAGCTTTAGTTCGGATCGACATGGGCGTAGTATATCATCTAAATATGGAGGTATTGCAAACCTATTTATATTTAGATACAATTAGTTTGTGGGAAGACTACTTTTTGCAAGGGGCCAACAGACAAAATTTTTACTCTCAGTCTTAAAATACCAAAATGCAACGGTTAAAAAATTAGCCGTTCTCTGTGGCGTAAGTGAAAGAACGATCCGTGATTGGCGGAGAGAAAAATTTACTCTTTCCGAGGAAGCATTTAAAAGGATACAAAAGAGATTTTCTTTACCGAAGACATCATTCAGACTGATAGATAATTATTGGTATGCTAAAAAGGGTGCACGAAGCGGGGGCCTGCGGAGGCTTGAACTTTATGGACCTCCCGGAACAAAAGAAGGGAGACAAAAAGGCGGGAGGATGTCGCAACTCAGGAGAAAGCAATTTCCGGAGCGATATCCAAATTGTCCAACTCCGCGAAGCTATTCGCTCCCCAAATTGTCAAATGATCTGGCGGAGTTTATAGGCATTATTCTTGGAGATGGTGGAATAACACCATATCAGCTTAAAATTACACTGAACAGTCAGGAAGAAAAAAAATACATTATTTTCGTATCAAACTTACTTCACAAGCTTTTCCATGCTGCACCCGCAATATATCAAAGAAAAAATGAACATACCTGTAATGTGGCGCTTGCAGGAATAGGTTTAGTAAATATGCTTTCCCAATTAGGAGTATCGCCCGGAAGCAAAGTACTCCGTCAGGCCGATGTACCCGATTGGATAAAAAATAACAAGAAGTACGCCACGGCATGCCTGCGCGGCCTAATGGATACAGACGGATGCGTCTACCATCACAATCACATAAGTCATGGAGCGCGTTGTTTCAACCTCGGCTTGACGTTCACGAACCGTTCTCGTCCACTGGCTGACTTTGTTTTTCGAACACTGCTTTCCCTCGGTCTAACTGCAAAACGAACAATCGATGGTGTATACGTGTATAGGAAAGAGAATGTAGATCGATATTTTTCGATAGTTGGTTCTCATAATGCTCATCATATGCATCGATATATGAACTTTGCTACAATTAAGGCCACTAGGAGAGATACCCAAGAGGCTTAAGGGGCACGTTTGGAGAACGTGTATGGCCGTAAGGTCATCGAGGGTTCGAATCCCTCTCTCTCCGCCAGTTAGGAAATGTTTTTGTTGGCTCGCCCTCTGCGAGGGCTCGCCAGCCGATTTTAAGCGCAATTTGGAATTTTTTATCTTTCAAAATGAAGTTCGAGCCGATATTTTTTAGAAATGCTCGGATTTCTTGATTGTCGCTTTGCGACAAAAGAATTTTGGCTTG
>JAGVPS010000064.1 GCA_020052135.1 Minisyncoccota bacterium | reverse complement strand
TATCGCGCTTTCGTTTATTACGCCGATCTACCAGGTAACAAGGGCGATTAAATAGGGGATAGCCTATTCCCTCCGTCGCATAAAGCTTCCTCCTTCGTTGAAACTTCGGCGGACAAGTTAGCGGGCAAGCGCGATTACTCCATGATTTTCAAAATCTTCAATAAAAACTACAACATCGCCCAGCTGATACGCCAGATGGGATATAAGCTGATCGCCAAAACCGACCGCGGAGAATTAAACTGCGTGCGTCCCTTGGGGGCCGACTATCCTCGGTTTCACGCATATCTTACCGAAACGCCAGAGCTTATTAATTTCAGTATCCATCTTGACCAGAAACGGCCCGTCTACGAAGGAACGACCGCGCACGGCGGGGATTATGAAAGTGATGTGGTACGAGGCGAAGCTCAGCGGATAAAGGATATGATTCTAAGATAGCCACTAGCCTGCCTGCCGGTAGGCAGGGGTTTAGCCAATAGCCACTAGTAAAAAAGCATGAACCCGGAAACACAAAACACTTCGGCAAGTTCAGTGCGAGCCTGTCAAAACTGTAAGCAAGGTTTTACGGTCGAGTCCGAGGATTTTCAGTTTTACGATAAGCTAAAAATGCCCCCGCCGACGTTTTGCCCGGAGTGCAGAATGCAGAGGCGAATGGCATATCGCAATGAACGATCGCTTTACAAGCGGAAATGCGATTTGTGCGGGAAACAAATGCTCGCAATGTACGCGCCCGAACAGAAACTCACCGTGTATTGCAAAGAATGCTGGTATGGAGATGGATGGGATGCACTTGAATATGGTAAAGACTATGATTGGAACCGGCCATTTTTCGTTCAATTTAGGGAGCTTTTAGAAACGGTACCTCGCATAGGCGTTGTGGTAATTGGCACGAATATTAATTGTGACTATGCAAATTACATCAAAGATTCTAAAAATGCGTATTTAGCTTTTTCTGTCACAGCAAGCGAAAACGTATATTATTCGCGTTCAGTAGATAAGAGCAAAGAGATTTTCGATTCGTATAACGTAAAACAAGGAGAACAATGTTATGAAAATTTAAATAGCATACGCAACTACGGCATTCTGTTCTCTGTTCGGACACGCGACTGCCTCAATTCCTCATTTCTTTTCGATTGCGTGAATTGTCAGAATTGTTTTATGTCATCAAACTTGCGAAATAAACAATTTATCATACGCAATAAGCAATATACGAAAGAAACATATGAGGCGGAGATGCAAGGGATTGATTTGGGAAGTCATAAAATAATTGAGCAACTTAAGCAGGAATTTTGGGGATTAATGAGAAATTCACTGCATATGTTTGTTAATGTCACAAAGATAGTGCATTCAATTGGCGATAATCTGGAAAATACAAAAGCGGCACAATATTGTTTCTCTGCATATAATTTAGAGAATGTTCGATTCTCTGCTCGGATTTTTAGCTCGAAAGATTGTTGGGATATTTATGGAACCCTAGCAGCTGAAATGAGCTATGAAGGTGTATCGGCTTTGAATTATACTCAGAACGGAGCATTTGTTATTAGTACCACTGAATCACACGATGTTAGATACGCCGACTGGTGCATCGGTAGCGCGTATCTTTTTGGATGCAGTGGTATTAGGAAAAAAGAATACTGTATTTTGAATAAGCAATATACGAAGGATGAATATGAACGCATGGTTCCCAAAATAAGAGAGCGCATGAACGCAGTTCCCTATAAGGATTCAAGAGGTAATGAATATCGCTATGGCGAGTTTTTTCCGGCAAATCTTTCTCTATTTGCGTATAACGAAACTATCGCTTCAGAGTTTTTTCCTTTAGAAAAGAGTGACGTGTTGTCACAAGGATATCAGTGGCGCGATTCTGACGCATATCCGCACAAACCCACGAGAAATACAACTGATTTGCCAGACAACATTACCGAGATAGGGGAAGAAATTTTAAATGAAGTTATCAGATGTTCAAATTGCGAACATGTGTATCGGATTTTGCAGCCGGAATTTCAATTCTTGAAACAGCGTCATATTTCTCTTCCCCAAAAATGTCAAGATTGCCGATACAAAGATCGTTTTGCGCTTCGAAACCCCTTGAAGCTTTGGCATCGGAAATGCCGGTGCGCGGGAAAAACATCGGAGGATAATATTCGAACAAATTCTATCCTCCATTTTCACGGCGAAAATCATTGTCCGAATGAATTTGAAACGAGCTATGCTCCCGAAAGACCGGAGATCGTCTATTGTGAACAATGTTATCAGAGCGAGGTAGTATAATGAGATGGTGATTCGGGAACATTCAAAACAAGCAGGAGTTACGCTCATCGAAACAATCATCGGCGTGGCAATCATGGTAATGATCGCGTTTGCGGTCTACCAAGGCTTTGCAATTCTTTTTGATATATTAGGCACCTCTGAAGCGCGCGTGCAAGCTTCCGCGCTTGCCAATGAAGAGCTTGAGATCATTCGGAATATGCCCTACAGCCAAGTAGGCACGGTGGGCGGTGTTCCAAACGGCGTGCTTACTGCGGTAAAAACGAAAACCAAAGGAATCATCACGTTTACCATAACAACCACGGTCCGCAACGTAGACGACCCCTACGACGGGACCCTAGGTGGCGCTCCGAACGATTTGTCTCCCGCGGATTACAAAATTGCCGAGGTTCGGCTCATCTGTGTTGGTTGTTCTGACCCGAGCGAGTTTCGGTTTTCTACCCGTGTTGCGCCAAAAGCGCTCGAGACTTCAAGCACAAACGGAGCTCTCTTTATTCGCGCGATTGATTCGAACGGACAAGCGGTTGCTGGAGCAATAGTCCAAGTGATTAAAACGAGCGCTCCCGCGATCAACATTACCGACACAACGGATGTGAGCGGCTATTTAAAAATCATTGACGCGCCGCCGGGAGTACAGGCGTATCATATTATCGTTTCAAAGAGCGGTTACTCATCGGATCAAACGTATCTTCCCTCTCCGGAGAATCCAAACCCTTCAAAAATTGACTCCACGGTTGCGGTGCAGACGGTCACACAGATAACGTTTACTATCGATCCCATTGCAACGATAAATGCAACGAGTCTCACCAACACCTGCGCGACGGTGCCGAGCATTAACTTCGAGATTACCGGAGCAGAACTCATTGGTACGTCTCCAAACGTGCCTAAATTCACAAGCACCTTTATAACAGATAGCGGAGGCATAAAGACCGTTTCTAATCTGGAACCTGACACGTATACATTCAGTTTTTCAAATACAAATCATGATCTTGCGGGAACGATCCCGCTCACCCCGCTTTCGCTCGCCTCCGGAGCAAGCCAGAATTTGAAACTCGTAATGGCGGCAAAAAACCCTCGCGCGCTCATGGTGACGGTTAAAGACAGCGCAACTGGCTTGCCACTTTCAGATGCGACTGTGCAGCTCTCCGGCCAAGGTTTTGACGGGATACTCACCACTGGCCGCGGATTTTGGAACCAAACTGACTGGTCTGAAGGAAGCGGGCAAGACCTGTATGTAAATACCGCTCAATATTTTTCACAGGACGGGAATATTGATACACAAAGCCCCACTGGGGAAGCGAAACTTATGCTCTCCGGAGAAAATTATATGCCCTCTGGTTCGCTCATTTCTTCCACGTTTAATACCGGTTCGGCAAGTAATTTCTACAGCATCACGTGGAATCCGGGGAGCCAGCCGCCGGACACGGGCACCGATAGCTTAAAATTTCAAATTGCAACCGCTACAACGACAACTCCCATGGACTGGACATTTTTAGGGCCGGACGGAACCTCTGGCACGTACTACACAACCGCAAATACGAATATCAACACCGTCCATAACGGGGATCAGTATATTCGCTATCAAGCGTTTCTATCGACTGCCTCAACCACGTTTACGCCCAACGTATCCGATGTTGCTATTACCTTTGCTTCTGACTGCGTGCCGCCGGGCCAGGTGTTTTTCTCCGGCCTCCTGAGCGGCTCTTACTCGATTTCTATTTCTTGGAGCGGCTACCAAACGATCAATGATACGATATCTATGGGATCGCAGTGGCAGGAATATGTGGCGGAAATGAATCCGTAAATGGCAACTGGTAAATAGTAATTAGAAAATACAAATTAGGATGAATAAAAAAAATATCTCAGGAACAAAAGCCAATTACCAGTTACGAGTTACTAATTACCGTTCTGGCTTCACCCTCATTGAAATCCTGATTTCCGTTGCCATCATCGTTATTATAAGCGGCGTTTTGGCTATGGTATTTATAGATGTATTTTCGGCAAACAGCTTTCTTGGAGATTCCTTCTTTATTGAGCGTGAAGCATCTGCGACGCTTCGCGATATGGTGCAGGAAATTCGCACGTCGTCTAACTCAAGCACCGGAGGGTATTTTATTGAAAAAGCCGATCCTTTTTCAATTGCGTTTTATACCAACGTAGACAAAGACGCAACAAAAGAACGGGTACAGTATTTTTTGAGCGGCACCACGCTTAAAAAAAGCGTCGTAGAGCCGGCGGGGTTGCCCGTAACGTACGCCACAACTACAGCAAGCGAATCCGTAAAGACAGTTCTTTCCTATGTGGTTGCCTCGAGCACTGCTCCGATTTTTTCATACTTTGATAAAAACTATGGCGGTACGTCAACGCCCATGACGACGCCAGTGAATATTTTAAATATTCGTCTCGTGCGCATCGCGATCACCGTGGATCAAAACGCGTTTGATGATCTTCCTCCTATGTTTGTGGGAAGCGAGGTGGGAATTAGAAATCTGAAATACGTGCAATAGATAACTTATAACTCATAACCAATAACTTAAAACATGAAGGCAACATTAAAAAAGAGTGAGGGGCAGATTTTAATTCAAATGCTTTTTTTGTCGGGACTGTCGGTCGTGATTTTAAGCGTGCTTACCAGTCTTGGTCTTAGAAACCTGGAAACTATTACACTTTCGTACCACCTTGAACAAGCATTTCAGATTGCGGAAGCAGGAATTGAATATTACCGCTGGCACCTTGCACATAACCCCACAGACTACACGAACAATACCGGGCTTCCTGGCCCCTATATCGTGCCCTTTATGGACAAAGACGGAGTTGCCATTGGCGAATTCGAACTTACTATAACACCGCCTGCGGTAGGCGGAACCGTAGTCACCGTGCGTTCAAAGGGGCGACTGTATGAAAATCTAGCGGCACAACGGACCATTGAGGCAAAACTTGGCGTATCTTCGTTTGCTAAATTTGCCGTGGTTGCAAACGATGAAATGAATTTTGGACCGGGTACGGTTGCCTATGGCCCCATTCATTCAAACGGTGGTATCCGGTTTGACGGCATTGCGTATAATGTTGTTTCAAGCGCAGTTGCGCAGTACAACGACCCTGATCATTCTGGTCAGGACGAATTTGGAGTACATACGCATGTGGCGCCTCTCGATCCACTGCCGCCCGCCGCCGTACCAAGCCGGCCGGATGTATTTGTAGCCGGGAGGCAATTTCCAGTACCTGCGATTGATTTTGATGGCGTGAGCGCAGACCTTTCTCAAATCAAAGCCGCCGCCCAAGCAAGCGGTAAGTATTTTGCCGCTTCCGGCGACCAAGGATATGAGATAATTTTAAAAACAAACGATACCTTTGATGTGTATAAGGTAAAAACACTCAAGTCAAAGCCGAGCGGCTGTTCAAACGAAATTGCCGACAACGATTGGGGCATCTGGAGCGTAAACACAACTCAGCTGGTGGGGAATTATCCGATCCCGGAAAATGGGCTCGTATTTTTTGAGGACCATGTATGGGTGCGCGGTCAGATAAATACCGCTCGCATTACGATTGCATCTGCAAAATTTCCTGAAAATCCAGGAACCCGAACCTCAATTACGATCAATAGCGATCTCATGTATACAAACTATGATGGTCAAGACGTGATTGGGCTTATTGCGCAGAATGATATTAACGTAGGGCTCTATAGCGAGGATGATTTAAAAATTGATGCGGCGCTCATCGCTAAGTCAGGAAGGGTCGGGCGACCGTATTATCGCGCCCCTTCGGGGAATAAAGATTATTGCGGTCCGGAATCCTTTCGGCAGATCATCACGCTCTACGGGATGATTGCCACGAACGAGCGGTACGGCTTCAGCTGGACCTGTGGCGGTGTGTACTGCTCGGGTTATGCGGACCGCATCATTACGTACGACCCTAACTTGCTCTACGGGCCGCCGCCGAGTTTTCCTCTGACATCAGATCAGTTTGAGGTGGTCAGCTGGGAGGAGATAAAATAAGGGTCTAGGGTTTGGGGTATAGGGTATATAATGCTAGACAATTTTTCTGTTTTTGTCACTCCTCTATACCCTATTGGCTATACCCTATTCTCTTAGTGCTGGTAAGTATCGAATGCGCCGCGAGCGCGCTCTGAAAACGCTTTTTTCTTTCTGCGATGAGCCTCAATTCCGAGAATAACACCACCAACTCCGCCAAGTGTTAGAAGCGCGGCTAAAATAATTCTGGTTGCAGTGAACGGACTTTTTGCTTCAATAGGTTTAATCGTGATTGTGTAATCGCCGATTTTAATAAGCGAGCCGTTTCGGTTCGAGTAAATATTGATGCGATATACGCCAGGAGCAAGTTTGTCAACGCGGAGTTCGCGAGTTTCTGAAGAAACAATCACACGGCGTTCAAGCTCGTTTTGATCGTTGTAGATTTCTACCGCATAGCCGTCAGTTGCCTCAATTTCTGGCGAAGGATTCCAGGTAATGAGTAGTGAATATGTAGTTTCCGTAGCTCCATCCGAGAGCGTGGTTGTTGTGGGATCAATAATCGTTACTGAAACTGGCCCAGATCCCCCATCTGGAGGAGGAGTTGTAGAGGAACCAGACCCGCTTCCGTTGGGGGGTGGAGGAGAGACGGGGGGCGTTATAGGAGGCGGTGGCGGAATTTCTGGGGGAATAGTCGGTGGAGGTGGATTTGTAGGTGGATTCCCGGGCGGCGGAGGCGGTGGCGGTTCATTTCCTGGCGGCGGAGGAGTGACGGGCGGAGGTGGAGTTGTGGGCGGTGGAGGAGGGGGCGTGATAGGAACATCGGGATCAACCGGGGTGGAGAATGAGTCGGGAACCGAAGCTTCATTTCCCCATTCGTCTTTTATAAACAACGTAAACGTATAGGTTTTCCCGCCGATGGTATTAAGCAGTACGGAGCAGGGAATGTGTCCCGGAGTACAAAAAGAAAAAGTGTTAGTCCATGAGGTACTTTGAACGGTGCCGTCGTGAGAAAAATCAACGCGCGCATCAACTGGTTCGTTTGCATTAAAATCAATTCGCGCCTGGGTCGGTCCCAGAACAACAGGATGTATAGCCGAAATGACAGGAATCGAAGATTCTTGAGTTTCGTATAGGGCAAATTTAAACGCGTAATTCTGTTTTACGCTTCCGAGGAGCGCTTCTTGCACTTCATAGTACGGGAGGCCCGTGGTGTTATGCTGGAGTATTTGAAATTGGCTCGCGTTATAGAGCGCAAGCTCCGGCATGGAGCTTATAACTCGGATACGGTACAGCTTGCTGTAATCCACTGCCACGTTCGAATCAAAATCTATATGCAGACGAGTGCCACCATATGCAGGGTTTATGTGGGGGATAGTGATTGTTTTTGAGCTGAGTAAATTATCCGCCTCGTCCCGTAAACCAAAAGTCGCGGTTCCGGCGGTCCCCGTGTTTGAAACCCATATATCAAAACCTCGCAGAAAATCGTTTGGCGGATAGAACGGCTGGGAGGGCGTTTCTAGCTCAAAAATAGTGACGGGGTTCGCTTCGTCCGGAGCAAATTCAAAAAAAAGCGTGCCGTGGGCAACTGCCTGAAAAGGCAGCGCTACAAGGAATAACAAAGCGGAGAAAAGGGCAACCTTTCGACGAAGCTTAGGGCGAGCAAGCGACAAGATTAAAAAGCGAAGCGAAGTCATATATCTATCATAGCAGAAAAAGTAAGCCCAGAACCGTAGTTCTGGGCGTTAGACCTCCATGTGGCACCTCCTTTCAGGGGGTGAGAGAAAAATAGGGGTGCAGTGCGCTACCTCTTATGATGAAGCATTCCCTTCGTGGCGGTCAGGCCCCGAAGAGCATCTCAAGATGCAACGCGACAGGGACGCAGGAATATTTTTTGCTGTGATGTCTAGCGCGGGAGTGGACAAAGGAACAATCTTGGTTGCCGCGACATCAGTTGCAAGACGATCTGTAAAAAAACTCCCATTTATCTTTATTCTGCGCATGTCCTACGTTTTGAACTCTGCTATGCTGATTGCAGAGAAAGTCGTGCTTCTGAACGTTTACCACTCTTGCGGGTGGGCGTTCTTTCACCTTAGGTTTGGTAGCTGCACACTTTTTGCCTACCTACCTCGGCCTTGATTTTCCTCATATTCCATAGAAAAACCAGGGTCGAGATAAGTAGCTAATTTCCGATGAACTATTATAATCATAGCACACCCATATTTCCTGTCAAGAGCCGTGGTTTTTTGCTCTCCTCCTGAACTTTTATGAGTTTTAGGCGATTATTTTCTAGCTTTCCCTCAAGCAGTTTTATTCGCTTGCCATTTTGCGTAGTCCACGCCCCCGGTTCTGGATTGAGCGCTCGGATCATATTGTAAATTTTCTCTGCAACCTCACTTCCCTCGGTTTCAGCTTTTTTCAGGAGTTTCGGATCTACAAATGCGTCTTGGGTTACTAATTTTTTAGTAAACGTCGCGTCAGTATGGTTTTGTTCTTTTGGCTTAATCTTTTTAGCTACAAAATTCGGCAATGTTTCTATAAGTAAATTTCCCGCAACCTCGGCAAGTTTTTGTTCCAGAGTTACATAAGTGTCCAGATTTGAGATTTCACATTTATGATTTGAGATTATATTTCCGTGATCCACTTTTTCATCCACGAAG
>JAGVPS010000043.1 GCA_020052135.1 Minisyncoccota bacterium | reverse complement strand
CTTTGACCAAGCTGGGCCATGTTTTTCAGCATTGGTGATCATGGTGCGAAATTTCCAGAGGACAAAGTGCTTCCCGCTCTTCCCAACCCTCGTTTGTGTAAAAAATGCAGACCCAGAAGAAGAAATTTTTATGAGAAACGCAATCAAAAAGAAGAGCGGAAAGAGCATGAGCGCAAGCGCAAACGCGAGCATCCATTCAAGTATCCGCTTAATGCGGTCGTAGAACGTATGCGTGTCGGTGAGCGTGGATAAAAAATGCGATTCCTCCAATTCACGAAGCGGAATTTTTCTGAAAATTGCCTCGTACATATGCATCAGAGTTACCACCTCGATGCCAGAACCCACATATTGATAGAGCATCTGGGTTTCGCGGCTCTCGTGTGTCGTTTCGGGAATGACAATCACTGTAATGCGACGTTCTTTGATAATGTCAGAAACTTTTCTAAAAGAGGGATCAGTATATCCGCCTTGTATCCATGCGGTGACGGTATATCCAAGCTGGGGATTTTCTTCTAAATGGAGCGCAAGTTCGCTCGTCGCAGTATCAGATCCGATGAGGAGCGTTCGTCTGCTCCCTCCGCGCATTTCTATAAATGTTGTCCACATGCTTCGCCATGCGTATAAGGCCGATGAGGCAATAGCGGCAAAAATAAAGAGATTTGTTTTTGGCGCAATACCGAAGCCCAGAGCAAAATAAAAGAAATAAAAAAAAGTAATGGCAAAAGCAAGCCCCACAACGATTGCCGGCCAAAATTTCTCTTCGACTGCCTGTGTGCGGTTAAGACTCCGAAGGTCGTAAAGGCCGGCGATATAAAAAATAAGCGCCCAGACGGCAAAAAGTATGCTAAACGGCATGAAGTGGCTTTGAGGCACGCTGTCTCTAATACTCCCATACCGAATGGCAAGCATGAGTATGAGCGAGCCATACAGGATAAAAATATCTCCGACGAGGAGGCCCACCTCTTTCAATTTTAAGGTTTTACTAATCGGCATATATGCCCCTGCGTGAGAATAGTGGTAATTTTCAGGTATATACTCTAGGATATGGTATAGTTGCGCTAATTACCAACGTTTTGTAATATCTAAAAACTATGGAAAACGAAACCGGAAAAAAAGACCACGTACTTGCTATCAGCATTGTCATCGCCGCCCTGGTGATCGGTGGATCGTTCATATATGGCTCGGGCGCGCGAACAGGTTCTGGATCGCTCGCGAGGACCGATACAACCATCCCCAGACAACCTACTACTCATAACCCTACGGCTGATGATGATGTCATATTAGGGGATCCTAATGCCCCGATTACGCTCATTGAATTTGGTGATTACCAGTGTCCATATTGCAAAAAAATGTTTGATGAAACAGAAAAAAGAATAAGAGACGCATATATTGCAACCGGAAAAGTAAAGATGGTGTATCGAGATTTTCCGCTCGACAGTATTCACCCCTATGCGCGGGTTGCCGCAGAAGCGGCTGAGTGCGCGCGTGATGAAGGGAAGTATTGGGCGTACCACGATGAACTCTACGCGCGCCAATCAAAAATTCCTGAGCTTGACTTTGTTGCCCTTGCCGAAAAGGTGGGGCTTAATGAGTCGGCATTTCGTGCATGCATAGAGGCAAAAAAATATACCGCAGAAGTGGAGAAGGATTATCAAGATGGAATTGCGTCAGGCATCACGGGCACGCCGGCAACTTTTGTCTTGGGCAGGGACGGGAAGGTGGCCAAATTTATTGAAGGCGCTCAGCCGTACGAAATATTTAAAGCGGCAATTGATGCAGCGCTCGAAAAATAAAATTGCAGTGGTATGATAAAATGGTTACCAAGAGCTGAGATTGTTGTCGGAATCTGGCTTATTACTTCACCCTGGATCATAGGTTTCTACAAATTTACGCCCGCACTGTGGAGCAGTATTATAAGCGGAGCATGTGTTGGGCTCATCGGATTGTGGAAGATGTTTGGAGTCGATGATGCGGATAAACTAATATAAAAAGTATGAAAAACATTAAGATATATTCAACTCCCACCTGTGTCTACTGCAAAATGGCAAAAGAGTTTTTTACAAAAAATAATATACCCTACGAGGAATTCAATGTTGCTTCAGACGATCGGGCGCGCGAGGAAATGATTCAGAAATCTCATCAGATGGGCGTCCCCGTGATTGATATTGGCGGGGAAATTTTTGTGGGATTTAACAGAAACGAAATTGCACGAGCGCTCGGGCTTACGCCCTAACATGATACCAATATACGAATGTGTACGAATGATACTAATGGCATACGAATAGATTAGTATGTTATTCGTAGCATTAGCATGCATTAGTATATTAGTATCGCAATATCATGTACGACTTAATCATCATCGGCGGAGGGCCTGCGGCATGCGCGGCGGGGGTCTACGCCGCACGGAAACGTTTGAAAACGCTCCTCATTGCCGAGAGTTTCGGTGGGCAATCCATCGTATCGGCTGATATACAAAACTGGATTGGCGACAACCATATTTCCGGTTTTGACTTGGCCAAAAAACTTGAGGGCCACGTGCGCAGTTACTCGGATATTTTGGAGATCAAATCGCCCGAGCTCGCGACCGGTATCCGGAAAATAGATCGGGAAGGAGGCATTTCAGATTTTGAAGTTATTACTACGGTAGGGAAGTATGAAGGAAAAACTATTATCCTGGCCGCGGGGGCTCGCCGCAGAAAGCTAGGCATCCCCGGTGAATCTGAGCTTGATGGCAGGGGAGTGGTCTACTGCTCAACGTGCGACGCGCCGCTCTTTAAAGGAAAAACAGTAGCTGTGGTGGGCGGTGGAAACGCGGGCCTTGAAGCCGTGCAGGATCTTTTCCCGTATGCCACGAAAATTTATCTTTTGGAGTACGGGGATGTTTTGAAGGGAGACCCAGTCACCCAGGAACATGTGCGAAAAAATCCAAAGGTGGAAATCATTTTGAACGCGCAAACCAAGGAAATTATTGGAAAAGATTTTGTGGAGGCGATGGTCTACGTTGACAAGAAGACGGGTGAGGAGAAGAAGCTTCCTCTCGGCGGTGTATTTGTTGAGATAGGATCAGTGCCCAATTCTGAGATGGTCAAGGGGTTAGTTGATTTAGATAAGTACGACCAAGTAATCATCGATTCTAAGCATGGCACTACATCGGTGCCGGGGATTTTTGCCGCAGGCGATATCACGGACGACCCCTATAAGCAGAACAACATCTCCGCGGGAGACGCGGTAAAGGCAACGCTCGCCGCATACGCCCATCTGCTTGATCGATCAAAAAAAGAAGAATTAAACGCGTAATATAATTCCCATATATATTCCGCCATGACTCGCGTAAGTTTCATTATCGGAGTTGCGGTAATCCTCGTGGGTGGCGGGGTATTTATAGTAGTACGCGATAGAGCGCCTGATTCTGATTCAATATCCGGCGCTTTTCGTTTTGCGGCATCCGTGCCGCTCTCAACCACCGCGGAAGCTCCTCGTGAAGCGGAGAAAGAGAATAAACCCGTGGCGGCGCTACCGGTAACCTATGATGGCGCCCCGAGTGGTATATTTTCAGACGCCGCGCTCGGGGAAATTTTAAGCGTATCGGATGCACAACCGGAAACGGCGTATAAAGAAAAGGCGACGATTGCGCACAGTGATCCCGTGTGTACGTTCGCAACTTCCGAAGGTCCGCTCCGCAATCGCATTATTATAAATGAAATCGCATGGATGGGGGGATCAGTAAGCGCCAATGACGAATGGATAGAGTTGCGGAATACGACTGGCAACGCCATCTCGCTTCACGGTTGGGAGCTTATCGATGCAGGGGCTGACATACAAATTGCATTTGGCGCTACAGATGTAATTGGGGCGAATAGCTTCTACTTATTAGAGCGAACTGATGACGATTCTGCACCCCCAAAAGCGGAGCAGGTGTACGTGGGCGCGCTCGGCAACAGCACTGAAGGGCTTCGACTATTTAGCGCGGGATGCGTCCTTGAGGATGAGGTTATCGCAAGCCCTGCGTGGACAGCCGGAGATGCTGAAGCTCATAAACCAATGGAGCGCGACGCATCTGGTTTCGGATGGCACACGAGTTTTTTTGTGGGAGGCACGCCTAAGGCAGAAAATTCCGTACCCCTCATAGAATCCGCGCCTGCGCAAGAACCGCCGCCGGCTTCTCCACCCGCTGAACCGCCGGTAGAGCCGCCTCCACCGCCCACAGCACCCCCGCCGCCTCCGCTCGAAGATCCTGAGCCCGTACCTGATCCTCCGCCACCCGCAGATCCGCCCCCACCTCCTCCACAAGGAGAGGGTAACGTCACTCATCTCCTTATCAGCGAAGTTCAAATCACCGGCGGCAACGGGAAAACCACAAACGATTTTATAGAACTGTATAATCCGAACGGTCAGGCGATAAATCTAAAAGGATACCGTTTGGTAAAGCGGACCGCAAACGCAACCACGGATACACTCCTTAAATCATGGACAGCAGACGCATTTATTCCCGCGCATGGGTTTTACCTATGGGCGAACAGCGAGTATGCGGATATTTTGGTAGCGGCTGATGTGACGACCTCAGGGAGTATTGCTGATAACAACGGAATTGCGCTTCGATTGGGTTCGAACGATGCCGGAGAAATTATTGATTCTCTTGCGTGGGGAGAAGTGGCAAATGGGTTTGGAGAAGGAACTCTCCTCTCCGGAGGACTTACGGCGTTTCAGAGCTACGAACGGAAAGCGCAGGGATGTATTCCGGCAGCTTCTAGTTTTGGTAATGCCTGTGATACACATAGCAACGCATCAGATTTTGAAATCCGAAACGTCTCTGAACCGCAAAATAGCGGAAGTGCCTCCGAATCTTAGGGCGCGGTGGGTGGCGCAGTTTTTTCTTGTTTTAAAAACTGCTCCACGAGTTTTTCCTTTGCGATTTCCGCGAATGAAAGCTCATCATTTTCCGCTTTTAGCTTTTCTATGAGCGCTCGCATAGTGGGGATGATCTCTTTTGCTTCCGGGTTAACGGCATTTTCAAGGACGGTGAGCTGTGCTTCAAGCGTGAGAATGATTTTTTCTCTTTTTTCAGCCGGGGTGAGCAAGAAATCCTCTGCTTTTTCCTTAATCGATTCAGGAACAAAATCTGCGAGCCGTTCCAATTGGCTCATTTTTAAGTTTCTGGGAAGGAAATAAATAACCACGAGAACAAATATGACAAATACCACCAGGTTGAGCAGTAACTTGATCATGATCTTTGATTTCTAGTGTAGCACGAGTCGGTACTCTGTTTTAAAGAAGGCGCGGAGCAATACGTTGTTCCCAGACAGTTCGCAGCGCTTTAGCGAATTTTTCCTTTGCGCCATCGTTTTTTATGCATACGTCCGCGCTTGCTCCGATAGTTGCTATCTCTATTTCAGTGCGCGCTTGTTCTGCTTCTCGGAATTTCTCAAACGTCATATCTGACTCTTTGAAATTTTCTCCGCGTTCCTTCGTGCGTTCGAAGCGAAGGTCTGCTTCTGCGGTGATATAGAGTAAGAGATGCGCAGGACATGAGCGAATGAGCTCGGCATCGGTGCCCCAGCGTACGCCATCGAGCACTATAATATCTTCTCGAGCATCTTCAATTCTTTTTTTAACTGCCTGTGTCAGCGTTCCTTCTCCAAACGTGCGGTTCATAACCGTAGGCAATGCTTGCAGATTTTCTCGCGTGTGCGGCAGACGCCAAAGCGTGAGCGTTTCGCGGAGCACGTCGCTAAAACGCATTTTTATGAATGATTTTCCCGCTTCGCGCGCGAAACCAGCGAGCATGTCCGCAGAGGTTCCCTTGCCGCTTCCTATTTCTCCGACAAGGCCGATGACGAGTGCCATAGATTTTATTAATAAGGAGACTTATTGGTATAGTAGATGAAATGATCAGAATTCTGCAAGAACACAAAGGATTTGTTGTTGGGGCGTTTGCGCTTATCGTCATCGGCGGGCTTATACTTCTGATTTTTTTGTCGGTGACGAGAATGGATGCAAGGGGAGTTGCTTTACGCATCGGGCAGGCCCCGTTGCTCATGGTAGAGATTGCCAATACGGAAACAGCGCGCATGCAAGGCCTTTCGAATCGGCCATTGTTGAGCGAAAATCGCGGTATGTTTTTTCTTTTTAATGAAGCTGGATACCATACGTTCTGGATGAAAGATATGCGTTTTTCCCTCGACATTATATGGATGCGCGAGGGTATGGTAGTGGGTATTACTGAAAATGCGCTTCCTGAGGGTGCAAATCCGGTAAAGATATACGCTTCGCCTACTGCAGTGGATTCCGTGCTTGAGGTTGCAGGTGGTTTTGCCTCGCGGTATGGCGTGGTAGCTGGAGATACGGTAACCGTGACCGATTTATGAAATTCTATGGAGAAGAGGTATAATGCAAATGCACATTAACCAATTACTAGTTACCCTGCCTCGCCGGCAGGCAGGCAATTACTAATTACCACATTGTATGACTCGTATTGCAATTAACGGATTTGGCAGAATCGGAAGGATTTTTTTTAGGCAAGTTTATGGTGAGCAAAGCCGAACCACGTTTAATAATCCCGAGTTAGAAATTGTTGCTATCAATGACTTGGGCGATATTGAGAACCTCGCGTACTTATTGAAGTACGATACGGTGTACGGAAAGTTCAAGGAGAAAGTGCAAGTAAAAGACGGCAATTTAGTTGTCGGCGGGAAAACCATCCAATATTTACAAATAAAGGATGCGGCGCAGTTGCCGTGGAAAAAGCTCAAGATTGATATAGTGATCGAGTCCACGGGCGCTTTTGAGTCATTCGAAAAAGCGCGCGTGCATATTGATGCGGGCGCGAAGCGAGTTGTTCTATCCGCTCCGGCTAAGGATGAGGATAGTGCCGACGCAAAAACCGTGCTCATGGGACTAAATGAAAAAGATTTGAAAACTGCGGTGATAACATCAAACGCGTCATGCACGACAAATGCCGCATCCCCGGTGATTCAGGTCATGCATGAGAGCATCGGTATTACAAAAGCAGTGCTCTCGACTGTGCACGGCTATACCGCGACACAGAACCTCGTGGACGGCCCGGTCAGGGGGAGTAAGGACTTTCGGCGGGGAAGAGCCGCAGCGCAGAATATTGCTCCGTCGACGACGGGTGCGGCAATTGCAGTAACGCGAGCCGTAAAGGATCTAGCGGGAAAGTTTGATGGTTTGGCGATGCGGGTTCCGGTCGTATCTGGCTCTATTGCGGATATTACGTTCGTTGCGAATCGAAAAACTTCAGTGGAGGAGGTGAATGATATTTTCCGGAAAGCGGCAAAGGAAAAAAGGTGGGAGGGGATTCTTGCCGTTGCCGAGGATCAATTGGTGTCATCCGACATCGTAGCCGAACCGTACGGAGCAATTGTCGATTTACAGTTCACAAAGGTTATCGATGGCGACCTCGTAAAAATCCTATCGTGGTATGATAACGAGTGGGGGTATGTGGCAACCTTAATAAAGCACGCAGAAAAAGTCGCATCATTTTTATAAAATTTATGGAACCACATCAAAAATTACCTCCGGTTTCTGAACTCTTCCGTTCGACATGGAGTTTGTATGGTGATCGGCTTCCCGCAGTGATGGGTGCGGGCATTGTTCCCGTAGCGCTTTTTATTGTGGGTGCGCTCACCTTGGCCAATGGCCAAACTATGGTCGGGTTTATATTCTCAATGTTAGGAGTTATCGGCTATTTATTTTACGGTCCTGCGCTCCTCAGTATTTT
>JAGVPS010000037.1 GCA_020052135.1 Minisyncoccota bacterium | reverse complement strand
GTCCACCCCGCCAAGAATCACATTTCGAAAAATCAAGGTTGGAAGCCTCGGCGCAAAATCTTTAAAATTGAGATCGGTGCCTAATGAAACGAAAACGTGAAGGGCGGCATTTCTTATTGTAAGAGATGATACGGATTGAGATTGCGCATATAGAGGCAGCTAAATCGGACCACATAGTACTTTCTCAACTTTTTGAGCGGTTTTGGGACCCTGTATTCCGGTATCTTATTCAAAAAACTGCTGATGTGGATCGCGCAAAAGATCTCACGCAGGAAACGTTTCTTAAGGCATACCGAAACTTTTCCAAATTCAGACCTCAAAACGAGTTCTCGTTTGTTGCCTGGCTCTATCGCATTGCAACCAATGAAGCTAATCAACATTTTCGATTTCTCTCCCGCCATCCCGAATTACACACCAACAATGAACAATTAGAAAATATTCTTCAGGATGAGCTGCGCATAGCTAAAAACGAATTTAAAAAATATGACGCATTCCTCGAAATTCACAAGTACTTAAAAAAATTAAGGTCTCGCTACCAAACCGTGCTCACCCTTCATTACTTCGAAGAATTTTCTTTTGAGGAAATTGCGGATATTCTGATGAAGAACCCGAATACGATTCGCACATGGCATCGCCGTGCCATTAAAAATTTACAACGCCTGATGGAAAAACCATAGACTACCATGCTCCATCCCAAAAGTCGAAAAAATTATTATGAGTCCAATGAATAATATTGAAAAAAAACTCAGGGAAGCTAAGTTGCCCTATCTTCGATTAGAGGAAAATCGCAGAACATTCTTCAAACATCTTTTTAGGACACCATTACACATGCCATTTAATTCTTTTCCTAATATACGAATACGAGAAATTGTTATGGTTTCCCTCATCGTGATGCTTACCGTCATTAATTTTTGGAAGACAAACGACAACGCGTACCCCCAATCCGAGCTGGCATTTGCCGCACAGATTAAAGAAATCCAAGTTAAAGTTGCCGAAGTGAGCGAAACAGTAATCGACGTCCAAAAGTCCGTTGCCGCTCTTCGTCCCAATAGTCTAGCCATCATCCCCCTATACAATGGCATAGCAAATAGAATTGGAGAATCTGATAATGATCCTGAGTGGATTCTCATTCCAGAATACGAAATAAAGTTAGCGCTCTTTGCCGTTCTACCCGCAGGGATACCGCCCTACTCATGGAGTATTGATGATCCAAGTATTATGTCGCTTTTTCTGACTCCAGAGGGATTTATAGCAAAAGGGCAAATCAAACGCTCAGGTCACACCATCCTTCGAGTAAAGGATAGTTCAGGACTTTCGGGAACACTCCCTATTACAACAGAGTCCATGAGCACACCTCTAGAAGCAGTATCTCTTTCCCCCATTTTTTAAGGTGCCGAATAAGAATCTATGGATGCAGGTTTTAGCCAACCAATGTACTTTGGGAGTTTTTATGGTCGCCCGCGCAAAGGAGAATTTCTAAATATAACCTTTTAACGGTAAAGATTTTTTGGTTCCAACCGAAGAAGTTTTTTTGACTGGCTAATTAGATGTTGGAACTGGTATAATTATATTTATATGAAAAAGACACCTGAACAAGCGCTAAAAGAAGCATTTGATGAATATAAAGACCAAGGTATTGTTTCTTTATATTTATATGGTTCAATCTTAACAAAAGATTATATTGATGGCGAGAGCGATATTGATTCAATTGGTTTTGCAACTGAAAATATGTCGCTTGCTCTTGAAAATGAAATTAAAAATAAATTATGTGAAAAGTCTGGTTTTGATGAATTTGGTTTTAGGCTTTTATATAAATCTGAATTAGATACAGGAAATATAAAAGGCAATTTAGCTAGTTTTATTCATCCACAATTACTACTTATTGATTTTCCACACTGGAAACATGTAGCGGGTAAAGTTTTTTCAAGATCGGATTTCTTATTATCTGATATTGATACGGCTGGAGCTATAAAAATTAGCTTAGATCGTTTAGTAAAAATTGAAGATGGTTCATATAAGACCGCACCGGGGAATAAACATGTTTTATTTTTGAAAGTGTTGGATCGTATTATGTTCTATTTACAAAGAGATCGGGGTTGTAACGAGCCCTTTTCATATAGTTCAGTGCTTTTTTATTCAAACGAAGAAGAAAAACCAGTTGCTCAAGCTATATTTAATTGTAAAAAAAGTAAATGGAATGAATTAGTATTTGAAGAGAATTTAGTTGTGTATAAAAATTATATCAACATTCTAAGAAATCGTTTCTTGGTGTAGTGTACTGGTGAGGTGTAGGGTTTTGTAAGTTTGGTATATAAATATACCTACCATGCTCTCGTATTGCAGTTCCAACAGCATCCACAAGGGCACGCAACTAGATTTTTTCGTACAACTGCCCCAACCCCAAGATATCCGCTTCGCGGAAAGGTTTCCCAATAAGCTGAAAACCAATAGGTAGATCAGTAACATGTTTATTTGCGACATGTGAAATGGACTGAGAAACATTCTCCTTTTCACTTTTTACTTGCCGCACGGGAATGGAAATGCCTGGCAAACCCGCGAGGTTTACGGGAATCGTAAAAATATCCGCCAAGTACATTGCCAAGGGATCGTTCGCACGCTCCCCTATTTTAAATGCACGCGTGGGAGAAACTGGTGTCAGAATCACATCCACGTCCTTAAACGCTTCGGTAAAATCACTCTTCACGAGCGCCCGGACTTTCTGCGCTTTTGCATAATAGGCATCGTAGTAGCCAGAAGAAAGCACGAAAGTGCCCAAGAGTATGCGCCGTTTTACCTCTGCGCCCAAACCTCTGCTTCTCGTCTTTGTATATAATTCGAGTAAATTCGAGGGTTCTGATTCGTGATTGATTTGTGAATAGCGAATTCCATCATAGCGCGCCATATTTGAGCTCACTTCAGCCGGCACAATAATATAGTACGCAGAGAGGGCATATTTGGTATGCGGCAAACTGATTTTTTTGAATTTGATTCCCGCGCTCTTCAGGGCCGCGATGACGCTCTCCACGCCCGCACGTACTTCGGGCTCGATGCCGCCTTGTCCTGAGCTCGCCGAAGGATCAATAAAATATTCCTCTGGTATGCCAACGGTGAGCGATTTTATTTTTTGAAAATCAGGGTTTGTAAGCTCATCCCCATAAGAAACATCCACGCTTGTACTATCATACGAATCTTGTCCCGCAATTGCTTTGAAAATAATTGCCGCGTCTTCCACGGTGCGGGTAATGGGACCAATCTGATCCAAGCTTGATGCCATAGCGATAAGCCCATGGCGAGAAACAGCGCCATACGTTGGCTTCAAACCAACCACGCCGCAGAAAGCTGCCGGTTGCCGAATAGATCCTCCCGTATCCGATCCAAGCGCCGCAAGCGCCATGTGGCCCGCGACTGCCGCGGCAGATCCGCCCGAAGATCCTCCGGGCACGCGCGTGAGATCGTGCGGATTTTTTGTCGGATGAAAGCCGGAATTCTCGGTCGAGGCGCCCATCGCAAACTCATCTAGGTTTGTTTTACCTAAAAATACTACCCCTTCGTTTTTTAGTTTTGAGATTACCGTTGCGTCGTATGTACCGCGATACGTGTTTAAAATCTTTGAACCAGCAGTCGTCCGCTCGCCTTTCACGAGCATATTGTCCTTTAACGCAAGCGGAACTCCCGCAAGCTCGCCTACCGCCTCTTTTCTTGCAATTCTCAAATCAGTTTCTTCGGCCTGTGTATACGCAAGATCTTTTAGCGGCGTCAGATACGCGCCTATCTCCTTATCTTTTTCTTCGATAACTTTAAAATACGCCTCGGCAATATCGAGTGCTTTGAAATCTTTATTCACTAAACCTTGATGAAACTTTTTGATAGTCAGGTTGTTGAATGGGGAATGTGACATGTAGGATAAATGAAAAATGTAAATATCAAAATGGAAAATGATAGTGCAAAATTATAAAATGTTCAGAGTTGAGCGAATGAACTACCGAAATTTTGAACTTTGATTTTTGCATTTTAATTTTCTTCAAACACTGGTGGCACCTTTAAAAAACCCTGCTCTACGTGCGGGAATGCTTCGAGTGCCACATCGCGCGCGATCGGTTTTTGCTTTTTATTGTCGTCACGCAGCACATTCTTTGATTCTGTGCCACCCGTAAGTGGGACCACGGACTCGGTATCAAGCTCCTTTAATTCTTCAAAATGTTCAAACACTTTCCCGAGATCATGGAGCATTTTTTCTTCTTCATGAGAGTGCAACTCAAGCCGCGCAAGTTTTGCCAAATGTTCCAACGTTTTTTTATCAATCATAGCAACATAAGTATAATCTGGACTCGGTTTAAAAACAAAATCTTTCAGTAAAAAATAAGAGGCTCACGTATGAGCCTCATCTGAAAAAGGGCGGTTCGGAGCGCCCCACACACGAAGTGTGGAACGCCCCGAACCATCGCGCCGCGCGGATCAGACGCTGCTACATCCGCTGAGGCACGTCACCATGATGCCGCTTCCGGCCGGAATCACCACGACAGCGCCCTCGGGAATGGTGCTTTCCTTGCTCTGGAGGTTGCCATCCTTGTCGATCCATTCCTTCAGGATCTTGCAGGGCCCGTTGGTGCACTTGATGGTCGCAGTGCCACTGGGCTCGGCCGACGGAGTTGTCCCCGCAGTCACGGCCGCAATGATCTCGTTCGACCCGTCTCGCAAGACGCGGTTCACCTCGAACCGGTCGAAATTCGCGAGCTGGCCCATCTGGACGAAGAGCCACGGGTCGCGGCCGATCACGATGGGC
>JAGVPS010000107.1 GCA_020052135.1 Minisyncoccota bacterium | reverse complement strand
GTGGAAGAAATCATCAATGACTATAAATCAAGACAGAAAGATAACTAACGAGGAAATCGGGAAGGGGTACGACGCGATCGCAGAAAAAGTGTATGTTTCCGAGGATTTTTATAATGAAGTCCTGGATATCGTCCCGACGTTTTTGGGCGATATTTTAGAAATTGGTGTGGGGCAAGGCGTCGTGCTTAAAAATATCCTAGAGCGAGGGGGTACACGCATTGCAAGCCTGACCGGTATTGATCTTTCTGATCGCTTGATTGCAATGGCACGGGATACAGTTCCCCAGGCGAAGATTATAAAAGCAGATGCGGCGGCATTGCCATTCCAAGATAACTCGTTTGATATGGTCGTCATGGTGGACACGTTTCAATATCTTCTAGATTTTGATCGGGCACTTGAAGAAGTAAGACGCGTACTAAAGCGCAAAGGCACAATGCTTGTTACTGCACCTAATAAAAAGTGGATTTTGTTTAAATCATATATACAGAAAAGAAAAAACATTCAGCCTGTAGAAGACCATTTTTTTACCTACGGAGAAATGAAAACATTACTCTTGGGACATGGCTTCAAAATAGAAAAAATGTGCGGTGCAGACGCGTTTAGGTTTTATGGTAAGCGGCATAAGTTTGAAAAGTTCATCGCCTTTTTCTTGCCCTTTCTTAATTGTTACATGAAAAAAATGGTATTCTACTGCAGTATAAGGACTTAAAAAGACATGAAATACCAAAGCAAGCTGAATAGAAAAGAGATACAAGAACTGGTGCGGCTTTTAAAAAAAGTACATATTCCGGCGCCGTATCCGGTGTTTCTCGCTCTCTGTAAAGTTCTGCCAATTGTTGCGGTTGATATAGCCTACATGAAGGACGAGAATCATATTCTTCTCACACATCGCCACGATGAATTCTATAACAACTGGCACATTCCTGGGAGCATACTCTGGTATAAAGAAAAACCTGAGCATACACTGCAACGAATCGCGTTCAAAGAGTTGGGCATCAAAATCAAAAAGGGAGAGTTTGTTGGTTACAATAACGAGTTTACGCCACGCGAGCAGAGCATCGCACTTTTATTCAGAGTTACATCAAGAACGAAACCAAAGCATGGAACATTTTTTCATATTGACCACTTACCAAAAGGATTCTTAAATAAGCAATTACCCGAGATAAGACAGATTAGGCGATTACGCGAATTTGTTACCATTCGATGAATTAAAAAGTTGTAGAACATATATTATGAAAGTTCCACTCTTTCGTCCTTCACTAGGAAAAGAAGAATTGAAAAATCTCGCAGAGGTTTTTAAAACTGGCTGGGTGGGCGCGGGCCCTAAAACGCAAGAGTTCGAAAAGCAGTTTGCTATTTATATTGGCGCAAAACATGCGATTGGCGTTACCTCGGGCACTGCCGCACTCCATATTGCAGTGCAAGCGTTAGGCATCGGGAAAGGGGATGAGATAATCGTTCCCGCAATCACCGTTGTTTCTACTCCGTACGCGGCACTCTACAATGGCGCAACGCCGGTGTTTGCGGATGTAGAGGCGGATACACTCTGTTTGGATCCAAAGGATTTCGAACGGAAAATTACGAAGCGGACCAAGGCGGTCATACCTGTGCATCTGGGTGGTCACACTGCGGACATGGATAAAATTATGCGCATTGCGCGCAAGCACAAAATCTTCGTGATAGAAGATTGCGCAAATGCCTTGGGCGCCCGCTATAAGGGAAAACACGTTGGTGTCTTTGGCATTATCAATTGTTTTAGTTTTGAGGCAAAGAAAAATATCACAACCGGCGATGGAGGAATGCTTACCACAAACAACGCGAAGCTCGCGGAAAAATTAAGGGCTCTTAAGTGGTATGGATCCTCAAACGACACGTGGAAGCGCTTTGCGGGGAATGCAAAGTATTCATGGCACTACGATGTTTCTGAATTGGGGTGGAAATTCAATATGAACGATGTAATTGCCGCGATCGGCTTGGCACAATTTAAAAAACTTCCCAAGATATTAAAGAATAAAGACATGCTTCGCGCTCGCTATAATCGTGCGTTGCGGGGCCTCTCATGGCTCGAGACGCCCAAAGATGCATCTTATACGAAAAGCGGTTTTTGGCTCTATGTGGTTCGCATTAAAGGAGGCAAGCGAGATGCGTTTATGAGATATATGGCAGAGCAGGGAATTACGACGAGCGTGCATTTTCCGCCGGTATTCCATCATTCATATTTTAAAAAAATTGGTTTGAGCGGCAACACGCCTGTTGCAGAGCGTGTTGCTAAAGAAATCGTGTCTCTTCCGCTTTTTAGTACTATGTCTTCAAAAGAGTTTGCATATGTAATAAAGACAATAAAAAATTTTTCTGGCAGTAAGTAGGAGATCGACTTGACAGATTATACTTTATATGCATAAATAGTTACGGCACAATCTGGTCGTGTTTTTTTCTTTCCCAACTACAGGAAGTAGGTGAAGCTTGGTTCAGACAACTGAAGGGCTGGATCTGGAACAGGAACGGACGGCGATCGAGCTCCTGGGCATGGCAGGGCCGCGCATGAGCGCCGCCTTCTACAACGCCGCGGCCCGGCTCTTCGCCCTGACGGCGATCGAGACGGTGATCCTTCGCGAGCAGGGCAAGGATCTGCAGGTCTACCTGGCTCTGCGCCCCCCCCGAGGACGTGCACTACGCGGGGCGTCCGCACTCGCCGGGTAGCATGCTCCGTGCGAGCGACAAGCCGGGGTCCTACGAGGATGCTTTCCGGCGCGTTCAGATGAACGAGCTGAAGATGGGCTTTTTCACGGCGCCCGAGTTCGTGACGGCGCGTTTCCTCGCGACAGATCGTGGACCCGAGAACGCGTGCATCTTCGTCTGCGAGGTCGAGGGCGAGCCGGATCACGGGACCTTCTGCGATGTGGACAATCTTCCGCCGGATCTGCTCACCCACCACTACGAGATCATCCGGGTGGCGGTGGAGTACTGGCGTGAGAAGCGCGCCGCCTGAAGACCAACGGAAAGACGTTTCGAAGTCCGGCGAGAGGACGTTTTCTCTCGCCGGCTATTTTTTTGAAATAAAAAAAGCGAGCCGGGCAAGATGGTGTCTCTTGCGCGGCTCGGTTTGTAGGGGCGACGTGTCGCCTTCTACACGAAGCTGTCCGAGAGATCATCGGACGTCAGGATGGTCTTGTGCGTCCTCACGTAGGCGCGGAGAGCTGAAAGGTATCGGCGGTGACAGGTGATGACATCTTCTTCGCGAAGCTCATCCATTGCGAACCACTGCATCGGCTCTTTTTGTTGGACGGCTTTTCCAATCGTAGCACAGGGGACGAGGAGCGAGACATCGTGAGCCCGCGGACTCTTCGGGTGGTTCACAACACCGATGACTCCACCAACGCCCAAGCATTTCAGACCCACTTCTGAGAGGACGCATCGCACCGCACATGCTTCGATAGTCTCTCCCTCGTTCAGAGCACTGCCGGGGAAATGCCATCCAGTCCAGTCGCCCGTGCGGTGGGTGAGAAGAACATTCTTGTCATTCACGATGACGCACTCGATCGCAACCCCCGGGTAGAGCTTGTGGATTGCCATCCAGATGCGCCTGTCCCAGCGACGTCCTTTGATCTTCTCCAGGTAACTCACGACCGCGAGAACCATTTTTTCTTCTACGTCGTCTTCGGCCAAAGTATCCTTTCAGCCAGTTTCCTGGACTTTCAAAGTAGAGCAATCTATATAATACCACTCTATATGATGCTAGTCAAGTGCTTGACGTTGATTATAATATCTGTTTAGATAATATGGCCTTATATAAATAAGGATTCGATCTTCTCATGAGGATTTTTCGTTGAATCACTCCAAAGCCCCTTTGACTGATGTAGAGGTCGAAGCGTGCGCGGCGTTCATGCGGAGAGCAGCGCCGCTTCCCCGGATGCAGTACCCGATTCTTCGGGCGATGTGGGATGCGCGCCTGCTCCCCATGAATCCGATCGAGCTCTTCATTCTTGATCGTCCGCTCTTCAAGGTGAAGAATCCTAAAGATCTGAAAGTGCTTCTCGCGCATCGTGATGACGCCGACTATCCCGACTGTTGGCACCATCCTGGCGGCTACCTCGGTGGTGGGGAGCGGATCCAAGATGCTGCATGGCGTGTAGCAGTAGAAGAGACGGGTTTAGAACTCGGAGTTTTCCATGTCGTGAGGCCGATGAACTTCCCAAAGCATCGCCGTGACCACGAGCTTTGTATCATGGTCCAGGGATCCCTTGCATTCGATGACACCCCGGAGAATGCGAAGAAGAGGGATGGAACCTCCTTCTTTCCTTTCGGAAAACTCCCCTCAAACCTCATTCCTCAACATCAGCTCCTGCAGAAGCGATTAGAGGAATGGCTCTCGATTGTCTTTGCAATGCCGGAAGATCTGCGTGTGAGGTTTCTCAACTTCTCGGAGCCAGATGATTCGATCTACTAGACGAGGTTCAAAGATGGGGCATCGGCAAGCCGAGCCCCACTTTTTTTTAAAAAACTTTTATTGAGAAACGGTAGTTATATCTATATAATTTGCTTTTTTCCGCCGAGCTATATAGATTTAGTACCATTGCCTGATATGCAAAAATCCAAGAAAAAGAACTACTACGGGGTACATAACTTTTCCAAAGACTTTATCCCAGGAACACATAAAGTGTTTTATGCCCAAGCCGTCTATGGTGATGAAGAGGTGGATGCGGTAACAAAATGCCTCAAAGAAGGCTGGCTTGGCATGGGCAAGTATGTCCATGAATTTGAGGAGAAGGTTGCAAGAATTTTTGGAAAGAAATACGGCATTGTCGTGAACTCGGGATCTACCGCAAACTATTTGGCATTTAAGATTTTAAATCTTCCTCACGGCAGTGAAGTGATTACGCCCGCCTGCACGTTTGCGACGACCTTGAGCTGTATCGTGTTAAACGGCCTCGTGCCCGTCCTTGCTGACTCTAAGCTAGGGAGCTACAACCTTGATCTTAAAAATCTTCCGAAGATGCTTTCCAAAAAAACGCGCGCGATCATGGTGCCCCATACTTTGGGAAATCTGAACGACATGGAAACGCTTTCAAAGTTCGCAAAAAAACATAAGCTGTATTTAGTGGAGGATAGTTGCGATACGATCGGCGGATCCTTTGGCGGGAAGCCCACGGGCGCCTGGAGCGATATTACGACCTCAAGTTTTTACGCTTCTCATCACGTGACTGCTGCAGGCGGAGGGGGAATTATTTGTGTCAATGACCCAAAGCTTGCGGAGGCGGCGTATGCGTTCCGCGAATGGGGTCGTGCCGCACAGCATGACAGTGAAGACCTTGACTATCGGTTTACCCATGAGCACACGGGCATCCACTACGACAAAAAGTTCACGTACACGCACATGGGGCACAATTTAAAGCCGGTTGAAATCATGTTCGCATTCGGCCTGGCACAGCTTAAGAAACTTCCGAAAGTGGTTGCGGTTAGGAAAAGGAATTTTGAAACCTTGAAAAAGTTTTTTAAGAAATATGATCAGTTTTTTATCGTGCCCGAGGAGCACCCGAAAGCGCAGGTAACGTGGCTTACATTCCCGCTCACTATCAAAGATGGGGCGCCCTTCACTCGATTCGAGCTTATCAAATACCTTGAAGCAAAAAACATTCAGACACGGCTCCTCTTTGCGGGCAACATTCTGCGCCATCCAGGATATAAAAACATTCCGCATCGCGTGGTAGGAACGTTAAAGAATGCCGACAAGGTAATGCGGGATTCTATCGTGATTGGTGCGCATCACGGCATGACGCCTCCGATGGCTTCATACGTGAAAAATACCTTCCAAGATTTTTTAGCGCAGTACGTTTAGAACGTTGTGCTAGAGGCGTGAGACAAGCTTCTTTTTATTGTCGCGGATAACGACAACGTCGCCGTTGCGAAGCGTAGATGATCCGTTCACGATTTTTTCTATTTCTCGAGCGACAACGTCCGGGTTTTGATGTTTTTTGGCATCATGAGCTATCCGCTCGCGCATTGCGGTATTTGTAGGTCCTGGACAGATGCAGATGCACGATCTTCCGGTACTGGCAAAATCCTTTGCCGTAGCTTGGGAAAAGTTATTGAGAGCCGCTTTTGAGGCCGAGTAAATCGCAAACCGGCTATTTGGCCATATGCCTGCAGTTGAGGAGATATTCACGATGCCACCATTCTTGCGGAGGAGTGCTGACATGTATTTTGTAAGGTAGATCGCTGAAACAAAATTAACAGCCCACATGGTAGTAATAGAGGTGGGTGATTGTTGGGCGATGGACTCTGCTTTGCCGATCGCACCCGCTACATGAATCAGCCAATCGATTTTTGGCCCATTCTTTTTAAGTGACTCCGCAAGCCGCTCTATTTCTTTGGGATTCTGCAAGTCAATGATGTTTGTCATAAACCGTCCTTTGGAACGAGAAAGCTCATTGGCAATGGTTTTCAGCCGTTTTGTATCATGGTCAGCAAGGATCAAAAACGTACCGGCGTTTGCAAGCCTACGAGCGATAGCCGAACCAATTCCTCCTGCTGCTCCCACGATAAGGATTTTTTTATGAGAGAGATCCTTCATACGAAAATCTTTTCTATAGAGAATACTATCATGAGAGTTTGGTAGGCGAATAGATTGACATATATAAATTTTACAATATAATACTTCAAGCACTTCAAACCCTCTCGGAAAGGAGATGAGAGTTGCAAGAATTCAATCAGTACCTTGAGCACATTGAGGCCTTGCTCGCGCCGCTATACATCCCAACGAAGATGGGGTGTGGTGGCCACGATGTGACGCACGTCCTTCGCATCGTGAACATGGAGCCACAAATCAGAGAAGTGGTTCCTGGTTTTGATCATTATGAATATCGGGCAGCTGCTTGGTTTCATAATGCAGATCGCTCGCCCGACTTCATGAATCCCGTTCAAGTTCCGAAAGTCGGTGAGCGGATGGGCGAACCAGAACATTGGCGATTTTCCCAGTCCTTTGAAGTCGCAGTACGAAAGCTTCTGGAGGAAAGCCCTTTTGACTGCGATGCACGTGACCGTATTGTCGATGCAGCTGTCCATCATGGGAAGAAGCACGACAGCCTGACCGACTCCGTGCTCCTCCAGGCGCTTCGGTTAGCTGACAAGTGGGATCGACTTGGCGTTATGGGGACGAATGCTGGCGGGGCATTTTACGGAGCATACCTTCTTCCCTATAACCCCGAAAGTCCCTTTGGGGTTAGCTCGACTGCCGAAGGTGGCATGTCGACGCTCTACCACAACTTCTTCCGTATTCTCGAGTGGTATGCCATGTCAGAGGGGATTCGCATACTCGTCGAGCGGCATCCCGAACGGATGAGGATCTTTCTCGCTGTCGTTCGGGCCTGGGGCGAAGAGATTGCTTCGGGGCACGGAATTCAAAACGAAGTTGAGCAAGACATCCGTAACGCTCTGGGGTTGCATTACGATGCATGGAAGCCGAGTTGAGCAAGCCATGGGTGCGTGAAGGAACAAACTTCACCACCCATTTTTTTATATGCACAACGTAACACAACCCCAAAATATTTGATTAGTATGTTGATAGATCAGCAAAATAGTGATATTTTCAAAGAAAAGAAGTGCGGCAAAGTTTTGATATTACCAAAGAAAACTATGAGCGAACGATTGGAATTGTCTAACCGAGAAGGACCCGAGGGGAACGAGAAAGCAAAGACCAGATACTTTTCTAGCTTTGCTCTTGCGCATGGTGCAGAGATGAAAATTCTCCGCAAAGGCGGAATATTAGGGAAAGGCAATGCTGACTGGCGTAATATTTCTGAACATTGTTTAGCAGAAGCTGTTGGAGCGGATATCCTCGCTGAACATCTAGGCGCTGACCGGAACAAAGTTGTGCAGGCGGCTTTATTGCATGATTGGTACAAGCGTCGTGAAATTGAAACTATGCGGCGATTAGGAGATGTCGCTGGACATGAGTATGCGCTCACAGAAGATAGTCGATTACTTACCGAATATGGCGTGCCTCAAGATATTGTCCGCCTAACCCATTCCAATATTCCAGAAAGCACAGATTCAGTAGCCCTCGCGGCACGCTCACCCGAAGAAAAGATCATACATTATGCTGATATGATGACGTTAGGTTCGGACTTTGTTGACATTACATCGCGGTTAGATGATGCTCGGAAGAAGCCAGAGGTGGTCGCATTTACGGATTCATATAGAGAGCAATACGGTGGTAAAAGCTTGCTTGACGTTCAAGAGTTTACAACGAAGCACGAAGAAGGTGAATTTGAAAAACTGCTCGGGCTTGAGCCCGGAACTCTGTTAGCGTTCATTAAAGAAAAGCTCGCAGAAAGGATTAGAAATGAATAAATCGACACACTTTATGTATATAAAAAAAGCATTTATCACCGGCATCACCGGGCAAGATGGGTCTTATCTCACCGAGTTGCTCCTCTCTAAGGGGTATGAGGTGCATGGGCTGGTACGCCGTTCGAGCCGTTTTGTTATTGGCACACACCACGGGGCATCAACCGATAGCTATTTGCCGGAGCACGCCTACTTAAAGCTTTATTACGGAGATTTGAGTGACTCAAGTTCCATCAGCCGTATTATTCGTGATGTTAAGCCGGACGAAATTTATAACCTCGGTGCCATGAGTGATGTACGAATCAGTTTTGATATTCCTGAATATACCGCTGACGTCACAGGCTTAGGAGCATTGCGCCTCATTGAGGCGGCACGCAGTGCCGATCTTCCGAACGTAAAGATCTACCAAGGATCAACCTCTGAACTCTTTGGGCAAGTCCAAGAAATTCCACAGAAGGAAACCACGCCATTTTATCCCCGTAGCCCCTACGCGGTGAGTAAGCTTTTTGCCCACTGGATCTGCAAGAACTATCGAGAGGCATACCACATGTTCATTTCAAGTAGCATTCTTTTTAATCATGAATCTCCTCGGCGAGGGCCCAATTTTGTTACGCGAAAAATTACGCGTGGCATCGCGAATATTTTAGCGGGCAGGCAAGAGAAAATTTTTCTTGGGAATCTTGATGCAAAGCGGGATTGGGGCTATGCCCCGGAGTATGTGCAGGCAATGTGGCTCATGTTACAAAAGGACGTGCCGGAAGATTATGTTATTGCGACGGGCGAAACGCACACAATACGGGAGTTTTTGGAAGAAGCGTTCGGTCTGGTAAATCTTCCCTGGCAGAAATATGTAGAGATAAAGGAGGAGTTATTTCGTCCTGCTGAGGCAGACATCTTGGTCGGGGACGCCTCAAAGGCCAAACGAGAGTTGGGGTGGGAGCCCAAGGTTAAATTTAAGGAGCTGGTAAAAATTCTCGTGGATGCAGACCTAGAGCTTGCTAAGAAAGAAACCTCCAATGGCAATTCACGGTAAAAGTAGAACATCAAATGGTTGCCACATGTGTGCTTCGTCGGCGCTTCGTGTAGTGCTTGATCTGGGGCACCATCCGCCCTCGGATGCGTTTTTAAGCCCCGAGCAACTTCGTGAGCCAGAAGTTACCTTCCCTTTGCGGCTTGTCCAGTGTGAGCAGTGCGGATTATTGCAAATTGATTATTATGTAGATCCCGCGCTTCTTTTTCAGAGCGACTACCCATATGAGTCTTCTATAACTGCTACGGGCAGATCTCATTACCGAAACATGGCGCTTACGATAGCTGATAGGCACCGTTTACCTATCGGATCGCTTGCAGTTGATATTGGTAGTAATGTCGGTATTTTATTAGCGGGGTTTAAAGAGGCAGGGTTTAAAGTGTTAGGCGTTGATCAGGCACCCAATGTTGCAAGAACTGCTCTTGCCTCTGGCATTGATACGCGTATAGATTTTTTTACTTCCGATAGCGCACGCGCTATTCGTGAAGATCAGGGGAAAGCCCACGTAATTACTGGTACGAATGTATTTGCTCATTTACAAGAACTGCATGATAGTGTGAGGGGCATGCGAGAGCTTTTAGCCGAAGATGGAGTAGTGGTGATTGAGGCTCCGTACGCCGTTGATTTGATCCATGGCCTGGAATACGATACTATTTACCACGAGCACATCATGTATCTTTCAGTTAAGCCCATGGTGCGCTATCTTGCCTCCCAGGGACTCGAGCTCTTTAATGCTGAAAAGGTTTCTATTCACGGAGGTACGCTCCGCTATTTTATCGGTCACCCCGGGAAGCACCCGGTACAGCCGGTGGTCGGAGCGTGTATTGTGAGGGAAGAGCAGTTTGGTTTGTATGATGCTACGCGTCTTCACGTCTTTGCGAAGCGCGTCGAAGAGCACAAACTAACATTACTCACGTTACTTATGGGTCTTAAAAAACAGGGGAAGCGACTCGCGGGACTCTCTGCTCCGGCAAAGGGAAATACACTTTTGAACTATTGCCACATCGATACATCATTACTTGATTTTGTGACGGAAAAATCAGCCCTGAAGATTGGTCGCTATACTCCAGGTACCCATATTCCTGTGTGCCGAGATGAGGAACTGGTTCAAGCATCAGTCGATTACGCGCTTATCTTGGCATGGAATTTCAAAGATGAAATAATTAAAAATCAAACAGCATTTCGGACGAAGGGGAAATTTATTATTCCTATTCCCGAGCCAGTTATTGTATAACCATTATGAAAAAAGATTCTTTAGGTGTAAGCGTCTATAAGGCAAAACCTGTGTTTGCCGATAAACGGGGACAGATTTTTGATTTTATAGAAGAGTTGGTATCGCATGTGGGCATGATTAGTTTTAAGAAAGGTGCCGTGCGAGGTAATCATTACCATAAAAAATCAGTGCAATATACCTATGTAATATCAGGCAAGATCGCTATAACCCTTTCTGATATTCACGGCAAAAATGTACAGCACTACACTGTAAGACCTGGTTCTGTAACGGTCATTCCTGCACGTATTGTTCATACCTACGAAGCGTTAACGAACGCAGTCATACTCGACCTCACAACAAAAACCCGTAAGCTGGATGGCTATGAGAAAGATACGGTTCGCATGAATCTCTCATGAAGATTTGTTTTGTTGTTGATAATCTTGATCGGAAAAAAGGGTGGGGCAGGCTTGCGGGCACGGCAGCCGACTATATAGAAAAAGCGGGGAACCAAGTCGGGTTTGTCATACAATCGGGCGCGCCCGCTCCAGGAGTTATGGTTCTTAAACTTGGAACCCGCACGCTCAAGGATCTTTTTTCGTTGCCTGCACGTCTCCTTCGTTTGAGAAATTTTTTTAAGGGGTATGACGTAGTCTTATGCTACGATGTGAATCCTTACGGTATCATGGCTTCTGTCGCATCTCTTGGACTTCGAACAAAGGTAGTCATTCATGCGCTCGCAACCTACTCACTCTTCGGCGAACATACGCCCCTTAGAAATACGCTTATGCGGTGGGCATATCGCCGCGCAGCCCGCGTGCTCTATGTGTCTGATTTTTTAAAGCGGCAGATAGAGCGTATGGGATTTGTCCTTAAAAATAGTGCTCTACTTCCGGTAGGAGTGGATACACATTTTTTTACGCCGGACGCACAAACGCAAGATAGAGGGAGCTATATATTGTCCGTGGGAGCTCTAAAAGAAAGAAAGGGATTTCATGTTTCCATTGCGGCCTTTGCCGAGCTTGCAGCACATGTTCCAAAGATGAAATATATCATTATTGGAAGCCAAGATAATGCGCTTTGTTTTAACCACTTGCAAAGCCAAGTTCATGATCTAGGGCTCGACGAGCGAGTTGTATTTATCGATCATGTAAGCGATGCAGAACTCGTAGAGTATTACCGCGGAGCAAAGCTCTTTCTTTTAACTCCTCTTACCACAAAGGATGCGGTTGAAGGATTTGGTATGGTATATCTTGAAGCCGCTGCATGTGGAATTCCCACCGTGGGAACCTCGGGAACGGGCGCCGAAGCTGCGATTGTAGATGGAAAGACGGGCTACCTCGCTCTCCAGGAACCGGGAGATATTGCTCGCGTGATACAAAAAGTTTTGGTGGATGAAGAACACGCGGTCGATCTTGGAAGCGAGGGAAGGCGGCATGCGCTCAGATTTGATTGGAAACGTATCGCAGAGATGTATCTCGAGGAATTTCAGAAGGTAGCAAGTTGACGGTCTCGAGAGAGATGCATATGATGAAAGCTACACACACTACATAGTATTTATGAAGAATATTGAAAAGTTTTTTCTCCGCACCACACAGATTCTTATTTTTGTTATTCCCTTTTTGTCGCTCTATATATCGCGGACAATGTTTTTCCCGTATATCACGGGGCGGAATTTTGCATTCCGTATTCTCGTTGAGATAGCCCTTGTCTTCTGGGGGGGGCTTATTGCATTTGATCGGAAATACTTGCCCAAGCTTTCGCCGATCGTGATTGCTATCTGTGTTTTTCTCGTTGTCGTGGGGGCGGCAGACCTCTTAGGGGCAGACCCCTACAACAGTTTTTGGTCTCGCTATGAGCGCATGGAAGGATACCTTATGATCCTGCACCTTGCGGCATACTTTTTCTTGCTTATATCTGTGTTTAGAACTAAGAAAGAATGGACGCTTTTTTTTCACGCGTTTCTTATTGCCGGTGTTTCTTCAGGTATCTATGGACTGCTCCAGAAAGCGGGGAAATTTCAATCAATTCAAGGCGCAGATCGAATTGATGGAACCATAGGAAACCCGACGTATCTTGCCGCATATCTCTTATTTATGCTCGGCATCGCGCTCTTTTATATGGTGCGCATGAGGAGCTGGGGAGCACGTATAGCATACGGAGCGCTCGGTGTCTTTTTTCTCGTCGTCATCTATTTCACCGCGAGTCGAGGCCCTATACTCGCCCTTCTGCTCTCGGTTGCCCTCTTTCCGCTTGTATATCTTTTTATAGGACGGAAGCGAGACCT
>JAGVPS010000002.1 GCA_020052135.1 Minisyncoccota bacterium | reverse complement strand
TGCATCGATTTCGTCAATAAAGAGAATAGAGGGCGCAGCTTTTTTTGCGGTTTGAAACGCGTCGCGCGTGCGCGCGGCGCCAACACCCACAAACATTTCCACAAATTCTGAAGCGGAGATATGGAAGAAGGGAACTCCTGATTCACCCGCAACCGCGCGCGCAAGTAAGGTTTTCCCGGTTCCCGGTGCGCCCATGAGCAACACGCCACGCGGAATCTTCGCGCCCATATCAAGAAACTTTTTTGGATTCTTTAAAAAATCTACTATTTCCTCCAATTCATTCTTCGCTTCTTTTAATCCCGCGACATCTTTGAAGGTGATGCGATCTTTTGGTGTTGAAAGACGAATATTCGAACGATTAAACGTAAATGCTTGCGTGGCGCCGGTGCGCGCTTGCCGGAAGATAAAAAAGAAAAGCGCGATCATCACAATAAGCGGCAAGAGCGTGGGGATGAGGATGCCAAGCCAAAAACGACCGCCTGACTCATCTTTGATTTCAAACGTTACCGAACGAAGCGCCTCAGGATTAGTGCCATAGTTAGAAAGCGTTTCACTGAGCGAGCTCTCTGATTCTTTTTTAGCGTGAGCCACGGATCCGTCCTTCAGTTCAATAGTGAGATCATCTCCTCGCGCAACGATACTCGCTACTTCACCATCATTAATTTTTTCAGCTACTGCGTTGAGTCCCAATTCAGCCTTTGGAGTTGCTTGTTCGAGTAGTGAGGAAAAAAGAATTGAAGCAATAAGAAGCGCCGTCACCGCCCAGAAGATATTTTTGTAGAGAAGTTTCATAGTGCATCTATTATAGTTGGATGATACAGAATACGTCAATTAAACTTATGTATACTAAAGAGGTATGGCAAACGCTGAGAAGATATTGAAAGAGTATCTAGACTATCTAGAAATAGAGAAAAACCGCTCCATTAAAACGCGCGAGAATTACGAGCGGTATCTTCGCGCTTTTTTCAAAGCCGAGCATATTACCGATCTTGCCCATATAAACGAGGAACGACTTCGGCGATTTCGACTCATGCTTGCGCGGGTGTCTGGACGCGGAGGAGGGAGTCTCCAAAAAAATACCCAGAGCTACTATGTGATTGCAATACGCAATTTCCTTAAATACGCAGTGCGAAAAGGACATACCGTGCTTTCGCCCGACGCCATAGAATTGCCCAAACTTTCTGTGCGAGAAATTGAGATTATGGAATACAAAGACCTTGAGCGCATTCTCGCGGCGCCGAAAGGGGAAGGCGTGCGCGCGCTTCGAGATCGGGCAATTTTAGAAACGCTCTTCTCAACCGGTCTTCGTCTGGCAGAACTCTGTCGACTAGAGCGATACGAAGATTTTTCTCGCGGAGAAATTTCTGTGCGGGGAAAGGGCGGGAAAATACGGGTGGTGTTTGTATCTGACACCGCGCGGCAGGCGATCGCGGCATATGAAAAGAAGCGGGCTGACGCGCACGAAGCATTATTTGTGAGTCTTACAAAGCAGGGAAAAGTAATAGGGCGCGTGAGTCCTCGCGCAGTGGAGCGGTTAGTGCGCCACTATGCCCGCGCGGCCGGTGTTTCTGGCCGAGTAACGCCGCACAGCTTTCGGCATCTTTTTGCAACTGACTTGCTGATTAACGGAGCAGATCTCCGCTCTGTGCAGGAGCTCTTGGGTCACTCAAACATTGGCACAACTCAGATATACACGCATATTACCAACAAGGAGCTTCGTGAAATACATCGCTCATTTCATGGCCGAAGGAGGGGTTAAAAATAAGAGATAACATACAATATAGTTGTCCGATCTTGCGATCGTCAAACAGGACAAGTATCATAGGTGGGAGGAGGAAGAAAGGTTTTATTATATGAAGGGCGAAACTACATCAAAAATTTTAGAAGCGATCGGAGATTCTGTCGTAGAGATCGGCGACATCTTTTTAGCTATTCTCTCGGCCGGCTATGGAGCATCACATCGCACCATAGACTTTGAACGATCGAAGTTGCAACGAGGGCGCGAGCGATTATATTTCCGCAAGGAGCAAGAAAAGATTCTTCGTAAGAGGTATTCCAGTTTGCTATTTAAGCTCAAGCGCGATCATTTAATCCAGGAAGAAGAACAAAACGGAAAGCGATTCTTTCGAAGTACTTTGACAGGTAAGAATAAATTAAGAGCTCTTAAAAACACTCTGCCAACTCCTCACTATAAAGAAGATAAGGGACGCTCCAATAGCGTAACTATCATTTCGTTCGATATTCCAGAGTTGGAGAGAAGAAAACGGTTTTGGTTGCGATCGGCATTAAAACAATTAGGGTTTCAGTTAATTCAGAAAAGCGTATGGATGGGAAAAGTAAACATTCCAAAAGAATTTTTAGATGACCTGCGTACATTAAAGATAATAAATTATCTTGAGATATTTACAATAAACAAGAGTGGTAGTCTGCGAGAAATTCTATAGTTGTCCTATATGACGATCGTCACATAGGACATACTAATAAGTAGTGTAGAAGTGTTGATTCTGGTGCTCCCGAGAGGATTTGAACCTCTAACCCTTGTGGGGACAGCGTCCTAAGCGCTGCGCGTATGCCAGTTCCGCCACGGGAGCATCGGCTAAGTATGGCTAGTGCGATCGCATAAGGCGACCAAGCTTACTTGCCCGTCGAAGGCGGGCCATTTTGCCACCCCAGCAATAGAATTGACTTTTTATTTCCTATATGCTATTATTATACTCTAAGCTCTTTGAAAAGTATAGCTACTTAGAAACCTATATGCACGAGGCAGAATAGTGGAGAAAAAAATATCTTGATTTAAACGTTACTTTGTACGCAATTTGGTATAGCATTTTTCTTCACTCTTCTGTCTCGTGTGTTACGAGCGGACCCTTTGCAAGGGATTCTTTGGAAACGAAGAGCCCGGCTAGGGTTCTGACACGGAGCGACTACTCATGAGCATCAATACACTTTTCCGGAAGATCAGAGATTCAGTAAAGCTGATCTACGCGGAAACCGCAAGGAGGATTTTGGAAACGGTGCACGTTCGTGATAACGGCACTAACAGCACCGAGTCAGCGCGAACGAAGGAAAAGCGAGGAGAGCCTATCATCAAGGAAGCGGTCTCGCTCTCGAAGCTGATTCGGGGACTCCTGCCCTACATCAGCATTCTCATGCTTTCACTGGTCGGTGCGTGGCATGGAAGCACGATTATGTTTGTGATCGGGATCGCAGACGTTCTCGTGTTCGCCCTTTGGCACTATCCCACGTATACCTCGATCCCCTTTACGCAGGTGGGCATGGTGAGCCTTTTCGGACGGAGGACCGGCGAAATCTTAAAAGAAGGATTGCACGAGCTGAAGTATCCCTACATCTACCTCGTAGTGCTTCTGAGCGAAAAGGTGTTTGATAACCCAATCAAGGTGACGGTTATCTGCAAAGACCGACTCCCAGTCGAGACAGCTGGCGACCTGCAATACCGGATGGGAGCTCGCGTAGGAGATGCTCAAGGGCGTAATCGGTTCGCTGAAATGGATGGAAGCGTCATCACTCGTGGTATTGATGCGGCGGTTGAACAGGAACTTGGCTTCATTGCCGAACAGAACGACTCCGCCGCATTCATCACGTCCAAAGAAACGATCGCGCTCCTCATCAAATGCGTGCTGTTGCTGAAAGTCATCCCTCATAAAGACAAGAAATTCCTCGAGAGAGCAGACGTGTGGAAGCCGAGGGGTTATGATGCAAACAGGGGAATTTTGGCGAAGCACAGGCTCGAGTTCTATGAAAAGAACCGAATGACGGTGGAAGCACTGTTGGAAAAGGAAACGGAAACCATCGAGACCTCAGAGATTGAACAGAGGTATGGACTGGACATTATTGCTTTTGCGCTGAACCGAGTGGACTTTGATGCGGAGACGAAGAAGGCTCAGGCGGCGAATCAGCAGATGGAATTCTACAAGGAGGCCATAGACCCTTCTCAGTCCACGGATCCTGTGGGTACGCAGATGGCGCTTCTTGGCAAGGCAACGCAACACAACGTGAATGTGATGGGACTTGTTCCTGCCGCCCAAGCGTTCGGCGCTGCTATTGGGGAGGCGATGAGGAAGCCAGGCAACCAGCAGGAAGAGAAGAAAGGAGGGAGTGAGTCATGACACACGTTCCCGCAGAAAGTCACCCCTTTGTTTTCCAGGGCAAGGGCAAGCTCCAATCTTCCGTACGTGGCATGCTCGTGGTATGTGCTGTGCTTCTCGCCATTGCCTTTTGGGGTGGGAAGTGGGTACGTTCCTACAGCACTCGCGATGGTTCGCGCGAGCATCGGTCGTCGCCGCTCTTCAAGTCTGAAGTGTCGGCTCCAGCTGGCGCGACTCGCTTTGACATCGTGCTCGACGAGCAGTATGAGGTTGTGTTTCATTTGCCAAACCCAAAGGATCTTCCCCTGGGGAAAACGCAAGTGATGCTCGATCTCAACCCCGAAGAGTACTTGGGTATCGGTGCCGATAGAACGAGGATTCGCGTGCCTCCCAATGAGTCCCGAGACTTCGGCATACAGCGCAATCTCCGGCTTCTCGGAAGCCGCTGCGGACAAGTCTTGTCCGTGGGTTACCAGTAGCGGAGCAACGTTCGATCACGCCTCGGGGCGCGCAGGAACACCACCTGCGCGCGCCCGAGGCCTCTTTTTTTAAAATCTCGCAGTAAAAGAAAAACTGCCTTGCGGGCAGTTTTTCTTTTAATGAGATTCTTCCCAAAATACAAGAGAGTAGATACCTAAGCACTAGTCTGAGTATTTATCAACTGCTCTACGACGAAGCGAACAGACGTTGCCACTAATCC
>JAGVPS010000090.1 GCA_020052135.1 Minisyncoccota bacterium | reverse complement strand
TATTGGCGATCTTGCAAAAAAACGGAGCCTCACGCTCATAGAAGAGTTTCGCCGGGCGGATGTGGATATCATGGAATCATTAGGGAGAGAATCGCTGAATGCGCAGCTCCGCAATGCAGATAAATTTCAATCTCCTATCGCGCTCATTTTCGGACAAAAAGAAGCGTTTGAAGAAAGTATTATTATGCGCGATCTTAAAATGGGCGTTCAGGAAACCATACCGCTCCACCGTATGGTAGACGCGGTTAAAAAGAAGATGAGGGAATAGCAGAGAATTGCATGGCTTTCAAGATGATGTCTGCGTATCCTATCGCGACGCCTGCAGAAAGCAGAGCGGAGAATACGCAGACATGATAGCTTCATCTGAAGTAAAACCTAATAGTTGCAATTATATGAAAGACTGTTTATTCTGTAGTATCGCCCTCAAACGAATTCCGGCAGAGATAGTGTATGCGGATGTCCATACGACGGCATTTCTTGATATACACCCCCGTGCTCCGGGTCATACCATGGTCGTGCCTAACGCGCATGCCGAGACCATATTAGATCTGGAAGCGGAGAGCGCGGGACAGCTCTTTATCGCAGTTCGGGCAGTAGTGGATCGTTTAGCAACAGCGTTAAATCCTGATGGTTTCACTATAGGGATCAATCAAGGCAAGGCGGCTGGTCAGGCGGTACCGCATCTGCATGTACACATTATGCCTCGATTTGCAGGTGATAGGGGCGGATCAGTGCATACGGTAGTCAATAATCCCTCGGATATGTCGATCGGGGAGATAGCAATTAAAATCAGAAAAGAAATGAGATACTAATATACTAATTCATGCTAATGATACAAATAGCACTAATAAATTACATTCGTATAATTAGTATCATTCCTGCCTACCGGCAGGCAGGCGTACCCATTCGTATATTAGTATCATAACCGTGTAAATGTATGGAAATACGAAAACGAGACGGAGAATCAAGCACTTCGCTTATTTACCGCTTTACGAAGCGGGTACAGCAGAGCGGGATTCTTCGAGAAGCTAAAAAGCGCCGGTTCCGCGCGCGTCCTGAAAGCCGCATTAAACGCAAACTTTCCGCGCTTCACCGGGTAGAAAAAAAGGAGAAATTTGAGCACGCAAAAAAAATGGGGACTACGGTATAAAACCATGGCTCTCAAAGAACGATTGCAGGGCGATTTAAAAGAAGCTATGAAAGGCGGCCGCGCCGAGGAAGTGGGGGTGTTACGCATGGTTCTTGCCGCGGTGCATAATAAGGAAATCGAGAAACAGAATACTGCTCAGCTCGACGAAGAGGTGCTTCAATTATTGTTGCGCGGAGAAGCAAAAAAACGAAAAGAAGCAGGTGAGGCATTTGAAAAAGGAGGGCGCGCAGAGTTAGCAGAAAAGGAGCGACGAGAACTTTCTATTATTCAAAAATACCTCCCTGCCGAAATTTCAAGCGGAGAAGTCGACGGGGAAGTGGGGCGAATACTCGGAAACGCGAAGATTATCGAATTTGGCCCAGCCATGAAGGCGGTTATGGCGGTACTTCGCGGAAAAGCAGACGCACACCTCATACAGACGTCAGTAAAAAAGTATCTGGAAGGGAAATGAAGAGACGTATTGCGATTAGTGGGGAAAAGCGATTTCAAGAACACATACAACCGCTCCGCCGCTCTGTAGAGCGGGCTTTATATTTTTTAGGGAAAGATGATGCGTCTCTCGAGATTTTTCTTGTAGGGAAGAGGGTGATGGATAAAAACGTGCTTGCGTTTCCGGCGGTCAAGGGTTTTCCCCGACCTGATATGAAAAAACCTTTTCTGGGAGAAGTGTATGTAAACCCAGAGTATATCCGACGAGCAGGAGAATCGCTTGAATACATGGCTGTGCACGGCATATTGCATCTTCTGGGCTATGTTCATAAAAGAACCCGTGATAGAATACGAATGGAGCGCACCGAAGAAAAAGTTTTAAAATTTTTGCGCGAGAGCGCGTCCACGCGATAAGAAAAAGTGTTTCATGCAACAGTACTTAGTGGGCTTGGATATTGGCAACGGATCTATTAAGGCGGCAATAGGAGAACTGCGGCGCGAGGGTCTAGCTCTCGTGTCATTTTTGAAATTTCCTTCCGCGGGCATTAGGAAGGGGGTTTTAAGCGATCTTGGAGACGCCGCTCAAGCGCTCTCTCCCGTTCTCGCAGAGGCGAAAAAGCGATCCAAGCACGCAGTTGATTATTTGTTTTTAGGAACTGCCTCGAGCGACCTAAAGGTACACCCATCGGTAGGTGTTGTTGCTGTTTCTCGCGCCGACTATGAAATTTATAAGGACGATATTGATCGCGCGATCCAGAGCGCGCAAGCGGTCAACCTATTGCCTAACCGCATGGTGCTTCACTCTATTATTCAAGAATATATTGTGGATGGCGTACATGACATTAAAGACCCGTTAGGCATGGTGGGGAATCGGCTCGAAGTCCGGAGTCTTATTCTTGAAGTATTCCAGCCAAATATAAAAAATCTCATGCGGGTGCCACAAATGCTTGGCGGCGAAGTAAAGGACGTGTTTTTAGCGTCCATGGCAGATGCCCGCGCGGTGCTTTCAAAAAATCAAAAAGAGCTTGGCGTTGTACTCATAAATATTGGTTTTGGAAAAACAACGATGTGTGTGTATGAGGAGGGCAAGCTTCTGCACGCTGCGGTATTTCCCGTTGGATCAGCGAATATTACTAATGATTTAGCTATTGGGCTCCGTATCCCCGTTCCCGTAGCTGAAATGGTTAAGCGCTCATTTGGTTCTGCGTTGCCTCGGGAAATTTCTGCACGAGACACGATTGATCTCAGCCGTATTAAGGAAGGATTAAAAGGCCAGGTTTCAAAAAAATTTATTGCCGAAATTATAGAAGTCCGGCTTGCTGAAATATTGGAATTTGTCCATAATGACTTGAAAGTGTTAGGAAAGGCAGGAAAACTTCCCGCAGGAGCCGTGCTCGTGGGCGGTGGGGCTAAGATTCCTGGAGCGGTGGATGTGGCTCGGCACGAACTGAAGCTTTCCGTGCAGATTGGCACCCCTGATGGAAGCACGATGATCTTTGAAGATCCGGAAATAGCCGCAGAACTTGAAGATCCAGAGTTTACGACGGCGCTCGGTCTTCTTATGCTAGGGAGAGAAAAACTCGGAGAAGGGAGGACGTTGCCACTGCCAGGCAGAGCGTTTATGAAAAAAATACTTAAGATTTTTGTTCCTTAACCATATGCTATGGCGAAACGAAGAAAAGTAGTCAAACAACCGAGAAAGGAGGCAGCCTCGCATTCGCTTGATTATACGGCGAAGATTAAAGTGGTAGGCGTTGGCGGAGGGGGTGGAAACGCGGTTTCGCGCATGTCAGAAGACTTCGGCGTGCGCGGACTTGAATTTGTGGCTATCAATACTGATGCTCAAGATCTTGATTACTGTAGCGCAAGACGGAAGATTTATATAGGCAAGAATCTTACCAAAGGCCTGGGAACAGGCATGAATCCGGACTTAGGGAAGCAGGCAGCCGAAGAAAACCGCTCAGAGATCGCTGAAGCGCTCTCCGGCGCCGACTTGGTATTTTTAACCATTGGTCTCGGAGGAGGAACAGGATCTGGAGCCGGCCCGGTAATTGCCGAAGTGGCGCGAGAAAGCGGGGCGCTTACCGTTGCGGTGGTGACCAAACCCTTTGCCTTTGAAGGATCGCAACGGGCACGCATCGCGGAAGAGGCGCTTGTGAAGCTTAAAGAAAAGGTAGATACGCTCATCATTGTCCCCAATGACCGAATTTTTGGCATAATCCGTAAAGACACGCCGCTCATTAAAGCTTTTGAGTACATTGACGATGTGCTCCGCTCCGCGGTACAGGGGATCGCCGAGTTGATTGCGCTTCCGGGCATTGTGAATGTTGATTTTGCTGACGTGCGTGCAATTATGAAAGATGCCGGCCAAGCGCTCGTCGGCGTGTCCATCGCTTCAGGTCAGGAACGCGCAGTTAC